>DASPQS010000018.1:0-28334 GCA_035624865.1 Binataceae bacterium (SeqCode)
CGCCGGCGGCGCAGAGCGCGCTGGTTCAATACGTGGCGGAGGGCGGTTCGCTCGCGATGACGGGCGGCGATCGGAGCTTCGGTCTGGGGGGCTACGAGAGCAGTCCGATCGCGAAGGTGATGCCGGTGGTGATGAAGCCGCCGCAGCGTCATGAGCGCAAGCGCGCGCTGGTTTTGATCATCGACAAGTCGGGCTCGATGGGCCGCAATGACAAGCTGGTCTATGCGAAGGCTGCTGCCCGCACCGTGACCAAAACGCTGAGCGACGCCGACCTGATTGGCGTAATCGGTTTCGATTCGCAGCCGTTTGTCGTGGTGCCGCTGGGACCGCTGGGGAAGGTACGTCCATATTTCGACGAACTGATCGGCCGGCTCAAGGCGCGAGGGACCACTTACCTGCTGCCCGCGCTGGAGGAGGCGGAGCGCACGCTCGCGCAGAGCGGCGCGTCGATCAAGCACGTCGTGATCCTGACCGATGGCGAGACCGGCGGCACCGCCTCGATGTATTACGACCTGGTCTCGAACATGCGGCGCGAGGGCGGCGCGACGATCTCAGCGATCGCGATCGGGCGCGAGGCGAATCTTCCGCTGCTCGAGGCGATCGCGCGCTACGGCGGCGGCGGCTTCTATCAGACCGACAGCCCGACCAACCTACCCGAGCTGTTTCTGGAGGACGTGAACCAGCGCGGCGGTGACACCACGATGGTGGAGAAGGACTTCGTCCCGTACACGGTATCGCCCGACCCGATTCTGAAGGATCTCGCCGGGCGGCGGCTGCCCGCGCTCAAGGGGTTCGTCGCGACCGACCTCAAGCCAGGAGCGAGCCTGAGCGCGTTCGTCGACAGCAACGGGGCTCGCAGCCCAATCCTGGCGAGCTGGAAATTCGGCGCCGGCAAGGCGCTGGCGGTAACGACCGACGCGAGCGGCCGCTGGTCGTCGTTGTGGGTGCAGAACGGAATCTTCGGTCCGGTGTGGGATAGGCTGATCGCCTGGATGACGCCGCAGACCCCCACGGCACAGAAGTTCGACGTCGCGCTCGGGTATCGCGCCGGACATATCGAGATCCGGCTCACCGACTACAGCGAAAATGCCGAGACCGCGAGCCGGCCGCTGGGCGCGATAGTTACCGGGCCTGACGGCGCGAAATACGAGGCGATGCTGGCGCAGGACGGTCCGGGTGAGCTCGCCGGAAGTATCGAAGCGGCGAGGCCGGGAACCTACAATATCGAACTCAAGCCGCCACGCGGCGGCCAGACTTTTCCACCGCTGGCCTACACGGTGAGCCCCGCGGTCCAGGCCGAGACGCCGCGCCCGGCGCCGAACTACGGCTTGCTCGAGCAACTGGCGTCGGGAACCGGCGGGCGGCTCAATCCTTCGCCCGGCGAGCTTGCGCTGTCGCGGCCGGAGTTCGAGCGCACAGCTTCGAGGAGCAGGCCCCTGATACTCGCCGCGATGCTACTATTGATCGGCGAGGCGCTAGTCCGCAGGCTGACCTTCTGAGGACCATGAACAGCGACGACGACCGTCCGGTCGAAGCGAATCATCACATCCAGCACGCCTACCCGCGCGATATCCGCTTCTGCGGCCTGTGCGGGGGCGAGATGCGGATTCGGACCGTGCTGCCCGACCGCAAGCGCTTCAAGGTTTGCTCGAAATGCGGCTATATCGATTTTCCCGGGCCGAAGCTGGTTGCGGGATGCCTGGTGGTAGAGGCCGGCAGAGTCCTGCTCCTGCGGCGCGGTATCCAGCCCCGAATCGGGCACTGGACTTTTCCGGGAGGGTACGTCGATTTGGGGGAGACGCCGGCCGAGGCAGCCTTGCGCGAGACCGTCGAGGAGGTCGGGATGCGTGTGACGCTCGAGCGCCTGCATGGAATCTACTGCGATTCGGCGAATCCGCTGGCGGCGGTCGCGGTATACCTGGCGCGGCCGGGAGCCGAGCCGCCCGGACTTTCGCACGAGGCGACTGAGGTTCGTTACTTCGCGCCCGGCGAGCTTCCGTGGGATGAGATCGCGTTTCGGACCACGCACCAAGCACTGATGGATTGGATCGCGCTGACCCGCTAGGCGCCGGAGTGCGAGCGTTTGCGCGGCTATCCGCCCGCGCCGAGCGGCTTGACCAACTGACGGTCGAAGGCCGTGGCGACTGTAACGATGGTATCGGCCTCCTGCGCACCCTTGTCGCTCCGGACGCCGACGATGCGAGCAAACCTGAGCGCCATCCCGCTTGCGTATTGGGGACTGCGCTGGATATCGCTGTAAGCGACCTCGACCACCACCTCCGGCCGCACGAAGACCGTGCCATGCTGCTCGGCGACCTTGAGCGCGAGCAGGCGCTCAGTCATCTCGCCGAAATCCGAGTCGGTGAGTCCCTTAAAGGTTTTGCCGATCTCGACAAATTCACCTGTACGTTCGTCGCGAGCCGCCAGATGGTAATTCGAGAGCCAGCCATGACGCCGCCCATAGCCCCAGTCGGCGGCGACGATGACGAGGTCGAGAGTGCGGGCGTGCTTGATCTTGAGCCATCCGCGTCCGCGCACCCCAGGCGTGTAGGGACTCGCGAGCGCCTTCGCCATCACGCCCTCATAACCTGAGGCGACGGCACGGGCATAGAACCCCTCGCCCTCGGCCACAGAGGCCGGCAGGATTCGGCCCGCCAATTCAAGGTCAACCGGGGCAGCGAGCCGGCTCAACGCGGCGTATCTCTCCTCATACGGCAAATCGATCGTGAGGCTGCCGTCGAGCGCCATCAGATCGAACAGGAACAGCCGGATCGGTTGCTCGCGCCGCAGACGCTCAACCTCGCGCACGCGTCCGAAACGGCGCATCACTTCCTGGAAGGCGAGCGGCCGCCCGCTGGAATCCACGGCGATCACCTCGCCGTCGAGTACTGCCTGGCGGTCACCGAGCCGGCCGACGGCTTCGACGACTTCGGGCAGGCTCTGCGTAATCTCGTTGAGGCGGCGCGAGAAGATGCGGACGGCACCGCCTGCGCAATGGATTTGGACGCGGGCGCCGTCGAGCTTGTGTTCGAGCGCGAGGGGCGCGCCGAGGATCCTGAAGGCCTCGGCGATATTTTGGGCGGGCGCCGCCAGCATCGGGCGCATCGGGCGCGCGGTCGCGGATGGGGCGGCGGCCAGCGACCGCCCCTCCGTCCGCGACTCCTTACCTGCTTCCGCGTTCGCCGCCGGAATCGGTGCGGCTTCACCCGCGGGCGGGGGTGGTAGTGCGGGCGCTGCGCTCGCCCGCGGCGAGCGCAGCGCCCGCACCACGCGACCGAGGTCGCCCTCGAGCATGTGCGCGCGACGCACCTCGGCCACCGGCCGCCCGGCCATCCGCGCGATCGCCTCGAGCATAAGCCCTTCGCTCATCCCGTGACGCATTTCGCGGATGAGAATCTTCGCGAGATACTTACCTTCGAGGGCGGTTGCTTGCGCAAACAGTTCGCGCAGTTCATCCAATTTGCGCCGGCGCGAATTACGCCCCTCGATTTGCGCGATCGCCGCAAATCGGCGTGCGACTTCAGCAATCGTAAGTACCGGTTCGGGCTGGGTTGGGCGAAGCCGCAGAAGTATTTCGATGGCTTCACCAAAATCCGTTGCGGCGGCAAAAATCTCCTCGCCTTGCTCCGCGCCGCCGGTGATGGCAGCAACGATTCGCCAGATCGCGCGGCCGCTGACCTGCAACCGTTTTTCCTCGCCCTGCGCGAGGGCACGCCCGACCATGAAGTCAGCGGCGATTTCGGCCTCCTCGACGTCGAGCAGGGCAAGGAATTCACCGGCGAGTTCGGCCATCTGTAGGCGGCTGCTGGTCTGGCCGAGGGCCTGGCATACGAGAGCGAAGTCGTTGAAGGAGGCCACGGGAAAAGAATAATCCTGCCGCCCGCTTATCGCGAGTTGCGAGGCGATCAGCGCGGTCTAACTATTGACGGTTGGGGCTGCTCGAGAACGCGCACATATTGCTCGCGGTCGACGTTGCCGCCGCTGAGCACGAGTCCGACGCTGCGGCCCGTCATCTGCGCACGTTCCTTGAGCAGGGCGGCGAGCGGCGCGGCGCCCGCCCCTTCCGCGATATTGTGCGTGTCGGTGAAGTAATGGCGCATCGCGGACGTGATTTCGTCGTCCGACACGGTCACGACCCGTTCGGCGTGACGGTTGATCAGTTCGACCGCTGACGGTTCGGGCACGCGACAGGCCATGCCGTCAGCCAGCGTCGCCGACGAGTCCGTTGCGACGGGGCGGCCCGCGGCGAACGACAGCGCGTAAGCCGGCGCGTTTGCGGACACAACACCGACCACCTTGGTTGTGAGTCCGAGCGCTTCGCGGGCGGCGAACATCCCGCAAATGCCCGAACCGAGCCCGATTGGAACGTACACCGTGTCAAGGTTTTGCACGGCGCGGAGAAATTCGAGGCTATAGGTGGCAACACCTCGCACCAGCAGTTCGTCGAACGATGGGATCATCGAGAGACCGCGCTCGGCCGCCTGCGCATTGGCGAACTCGAGGGCGGCCTGAAAATCATGTCCCTGCTCGATCAAATCAGCGCCGAACGCGCGCATCGCCGCGTTCTTTTCGACGCTGTTGCCATGAGGGACGACGATAGTTGCGCGCAGCCCATGCCGGCGCGACGCGGCGGCGATGCTCTGGCCGTGGTTGCCGCGTGTCGCTGCGATCACTCCGGCCGGACGCTTTCGCCCGCGCGCGAGGCTGTCGATGTAGATGAGCCCGCCGCGCAGCTTGAAGGCCCCGATCGGAGAATGATTCTCATGCTTGACCCAGACCTCGGTGCCGCATCGTGAGGCCAGCAAGGGCCATGCGATCTCCGGTGTCGGCCGCATCACGCTGTAGATGAGTTGCGCCGCCTCTTCGATCTGTTCCAGCCGCGGCAGTCTCATCGGAGTTCCAATTGCAGACCTCGACCTCGCAAAGGCCAGACATCAGCGTCAAACGAGCCTACGCAAATTGCGCAGCCGCCCGACGGTCCTCGAAGCACTAACCATCCATCAGATGTGCCTGGAGGAACGGGACAAAGGCGTCGAGGAACTGATTACGAGCCTCGTTGAAAAATGCGTGTCCGGCGTCGGGGATCACGTGGTACTTCGCGTTGGGGATGCGCTCCGCGATGATTTCGGAATTGCGCGCCGGAATCAGCACGTCCTGTGCACCGGTTACCACCAGTGTGGGTGTGGCGACCTGGGGCAGGCGGTCGTAGGTTTTCAACGAATAAGTTGCCTCGAGGTGGCGTTTGTAGGCAAAGGCCGGGGTCGGATGGGCGAGCAAGCGCGGGATCGTCTCCTCCAGCTGCGCGCGATGATCGCGGATGTATGACGGCGTATAGGCCAGCGGCCATGCCCGCCGCACCAACTCCGCGTCGGAGGCGCCGTCTCGCGGCGCGGTCAGGATTTTGAGCGATTCGGGGGGTGGTGGCACCGCATGCTTGCCTCCGCAGGTGGTGCATCCGAGCGTCAAGCTTTGCAAACGCGGCCCGTAACGCAGGGCAAGTTCCTGCGCGATCATCCCGCCCATCGAGACCCCGAATGCGTGCACGCGGTCAAAGCCGAGCGAATCGATCAAAGCGATCGCATCCGCCGCGAACATTTCCAAAGAGTACGCTACATCGGGCTTGTCGCTCTGCCCGGTGCCGCGGTTATCGTAGACGATAGTGCGAAATGAACCAGCGAGCTCCCCGACCAGGGCCGGATCCCATCCGGCAGAACTGCCTCCCAGTCCCATCACCATCAGCAGCGGATCGCCGCCGCTGCCGTGAACCTCGTAATGCAGCCTGACGTCGCCGGATCGTACCTGTGGCATCATCGCCTCCTGTGGTGCAACGCTCGTCCGAATCCTTATAGCACAAGCGGGACGATCGCCGATCCGCCGAGACAAATGCGGTTGGGGGCACCCTCTATGCGGCGCCCAACTCGCGCACAGGCGCGGAGGGTGTCTCCGCGGAGACAGCCTCCGGCTTGTGAAAACGCATGATCAGTTCGCTTCGAGCGATGTAGGTCGTTTCATCGTGGACGAACCCGTTGCGCCCCAGGATGTCGGTCAGGCTCTGGCGTGTGTAGTGGGTGATGTGCTCGTCGCGGTAGCCCCCGGGCATCAAAAAACCGTAGATCGGTTCGATCACGTTCCATCCGAGTGTCGCATAGTCAGGGGTGCCGATAACCAGCTTGCCACCAGGCCGCAGCACGCGCCGCATCTCGGAGAAGAGCATTTCATCGTAGGGGATATGTTCAATCACCTGTGAGTTGATCACGCAGTCGAAGCTTTCGTCCTTGAAGGGCAGGGCGAACGCCGAAGCGCGCAAAAGCGGAATGCCCAGGCGGCGCAGAAAGCGCATCTTACCCATGCTCAGATCCATGCCCACCGCGTTGTTAAGGCTCTGGATAATCATGCTCGAGCCGCAACCGATATCGAGGATCCGGTTCGAGCCGCGGGCCCAGAAGGTGGTGATCCGATGACGCCGTCGCTGCCAGTAGCGCTGCACCGGGATGAAGCTGTAGAAGGCGCGATCGTCGTAATCGGCCGAGGCAACCGAATTGCGCAAGCCCCAGAGCTTGAACGCCGCACGTCCAAGGTCGTATCCGAAGCGGACCAGGCGCGCATGGGAGCGGCCGCTCTCGCGGGGAAAGTAGGTAAACGGGACTTCAAAGATGCCGTAGCCCTGTGCGTAGGCTTTAACCAGGATTTCCTCCAGGACTTCGAAGTTGCGAGCCTCGAACACCATTCCCGCGACGACTTCGCGGCGGTAGAGGCGGAAACCGCTTGAAAGATCGTGCACCGGCATCGACAACAGACGCCGCATCCCGAAGTTAAGAGCCCGGCTGAGGAAGCTGCGCAGAAACGAGGTGTAGGCGACGCCGCCGCGCGTGTAGCGCGAGGCGATGATGACGTCGGCCTGGCCGCGTGCCCGCCAAAGCTTGGCTGCGAAGTCCGGTTCATGGGAGAGGTCGGCATCGAGCGTGAGCAGGTAATCACCACGCGCCTCGGCAAAGCCGGTTTCGAGCGCGCCGGCATAACCTGGCCGCCGCTCTCTTACCGCGCGGGCGCCGAGCGAGCGCGCAGTCTCCGCGGTGCCGTCGGTCGAACCGCCGTCAACCACGAGAATTTCGAATTCCAGATGAGCACGATCAAGCAGGGCACCCAGCCGCGGAATCAGTACGCGGAGGTTGTCGCTTTCGTTGACGACCGGAAGGATAACGGAAAGATCCATCGCACCCTGTCCATCTTTCTATTTGGAAAACCTCGCAAAGGGAACATGGGCGGCACACGCGCCCTTGCTCGCGCGCCGCACAGGCCGTACTCTTCTTTCTGGCGGGAATGAGGAGTGGGGTGGCTGCCGATGTACGTCCGCAGAATTGTAGGCTTCCGACAAATCACCGCGTTAGGTGCGGCCCTGATACTGCTTGCGGCGCCCGCGTTGGCGGCGCGCCTTCCCCGTCATGCCAGGGAACGTTCGCGCGCAAGCGAACCGCCGCCGGCCATGCCGCTCGATCAGATCCACGTATTGGGCAATCGCCCCGCGCCTTTCGCGCTTGATGCGCGGGCGGCGGAACTGGTCGATGTGCGTAGCGGCGCCGTGCTCTATGGGTATAAGGAGCACGAGCGGATGCAGCCGGCCAGTCTCGCCAAAATGATGACCTTTTACCTCGCGCTCGAGGCGCTGCGGCAAAAGCGGATTACGCTCGATACTCAGATGCCGGTAAGCGAAGCCGCGTGGCGGCTGTCGATGAACGATTCGGTATCCCGAATGTTTCTTCAGGTGGGTCAGCGCGTAGCCGTTCGTGACCTGCTTTATGGGTTGATGGTCTCGTCGGGGAACGATGCGGCCGTGGTGCTGTCCGAATATCTCGGCGGAAGTCAGGAAGCCTTCGCCGAAGCGATGAACAAAAAGGCTGGGCAACTTGGACTCACGGAGACGCATTTTACCAATCCTGACGGACTGCCTACGCCCGACGAATACACCACGGCGGCGGATATGGTGAAACTTGGGCGGGCGATCCTCGAGGGCTTTCCTGACGCGACTCAGTATACCGGCGCCAAGGAATTTACCTTTGACAAGATAGTCCAGCGGAATTTCAACACGCTGCTCTTTTATGACTCGCGGGTTAACGGGATAAAGACCGGCCATGTTGAGGAGGCCGGTTTCCATCTGGTTGCTTCCGCGCACTCCGGCGATATCGATCTGATCTCCGCCGTAATGGGCACTCCAAGCATGGAAAAGCGGCGTGTCGAGACCGACAAGCTGCTCGATTGGGCCTTTCGCACTTTTGCGACCGTGAAAGTCGACTGGCACAAGGCGATGCCATCCCAACTGCGTGTTTACAAGGGCGACGCTGACGAAGTCGCGATCGCGCCCGAGGGCGGAGTCTCGTATTTCACTGTCGACAAGGGCAAGGAGAACAAGGTAGCTCTGGTCGCCGACTTGCCGAAGAAACCGCTGATCGCGCCGCTAGCGAAGGGCGCTAAGGTTGGCCAGCTCACGGTGATGATCGAGGGCAAACCCGGGTCTTCGGTGCCAATCGTAACGCAGGCCGAGATCGGACAGGGCGGATTCTTCCACCGGATGGCGGATTCGATACGGCTTAAGCTCTAGCTACCGGCCCGGTATACGGTAAATGAAAAGGCTCCCCCCGTGTCAGGAGCGGAGAGAGCCTTTCCTTGAGTGGCGGAATCGTGATGCTCAGGCAGTGCGTTCCGCGACGAATTTCCCGATCACTTCCACGGCTTGCTGTCCCTCGGGGAGGAAGCTGGCGAAAAGCTGCCAGACGTGGATCATCTCGGGCCAGACCTCGAGCTTGACTTGAACGCCCGCGGCCCGGGCCCGATCGGCAAGGCGGTTCGAGTCGTCGAGCAATGTCTCGGCATCGCCGACCTGGATTAGCAGCGGCGGTAATCCCTTCAGGTCTGCGTACAGCGGGGCAGCCAGTGGCGTGCGTGGATCCTTGCCCTGCAAGTAGGCCTGGGCCATCCCGGTCAGACCTTCGCGCTGGACCACCGGGTCAGCCTTGGCCCGCGTTGTCATCGACTCGCCGATTCCCTCGAGGTCGACCCACGGCGACATGCAGACGCCGGCGGCCGGAAGCGGAAGCCCTGCCTCCCGAATCGCGACCAGAGTTGCCACTGTGAGTCCGCCCCCGGCTGAATCACCCGCGACGACGATCTTCGAGGGTTTGCAGCCCTGGCCGAGCAGCCAGCGGTAGGCCGCCACTGCGTCATCGACGGCGGCAGGAAAGGGATTCTCGGGCGCGAGGCGATAGTTAAGACCGAGCACGCGCGCCCGAGCCGATCGCGAAACGCGACCCATAAGATCGCGATGTGTCTTCACCGAGCCGATGACGTAGCCGCCGCCGTGCAGATAGAGCACGACTCGGTCGGCAGCGGCGCCCGGCGCGGTCACCCATTCGGAATCAACGCCGTTGGCGCTGACCCGTTCGCACTTGATATCCGGCGGGGGTGGTACAGCCATCTCCTCGAACACCGCGCGAAATTCCTGCGGGGTCTTCGGCTGCTTTTGCTGGATGCCTTTCATGGCGTCAATCGCCATCTGAAGCTGAGGGCTCGCCATCGCAAACGTCCTCCTGGTTGCAATTTGGTCCGCCGATGGTCATAGGCGTGACAATGAGAACCACCGGGCGAATTCGCCGCAGACTATCGCAAGGACAGCTGATTCGGCAAATTCGGCATGCCGGCGAGAGGCGGTGCAGCGGCAGAAGTCAACTGCTGCGCAACAGGCCGGCGAGGCCGGCGAACAACAGCGGAGTTATCGTCCACCCAGCGAGGATGTGAACCCACAGGTATAATCGCAGCATCCTGGCGGGAAGCGTCTCGCCGCCGAAGGGAACCCGCGGCCGACCTGCGGGGCTATGGCGCGGGTTAGGCCGCCAGTAGTTTCCCTGATGCAGTTCCACGACCGGCAGAAAATTTTCCAGCGAATAAATGAAACTATTGAACGGTGGATAGTGAAGCGGCGGTCTGCCGGTTTTGACGAAAGTCTCATAGGCGCTCTCTTCCGTCGGAGTCATCAGCCGCGCCGTGTAGCCCCATCGGAAGAGTATGGCGCCCAACATTACGAACGAAAGAATCCACCACAGTGCTTGCAGCGGACGGTAGCCATAGCCAATCGTCCAGCGTAACGTGTAACGCCACAGGCGCGTGCCGAAGCTGCCGCCCCCGTACTCGGTGAGCGCGTTCTCGTGCGCGATCTCGACTACCGTCGCTCCCTCCGGCCTACCGTTATCGCGCAGCACCACCGCGAGCTGACGATAGGGCTGCGGCTGAACCCACATTGCACGCGGCTGGAGCCGCAGCCATTGGAGCCGGGTTGCAGAATCCGCAGGACCGCCGCTGATGGTGCCGTAGGTGAAACCGTTGAGGAAGAGGTTGCCGGGCGCAGGCCAGCTTGCGGCGTCGTCCCACAGTGCGCCGACATGGGCGTTGCTAAGATCGAGCTTGGTGTGAGGCGAAGTCTTTACATCGACCCAGTAGAGCGTGCCGCCAACGCTCGCGCGTTCCGCATTGAGGCCGTTTTCGCCTTTGCCAGTGAAGCGCGCATCGTTGAAGCTCAGGGATTGCCCGATCCTGCTCAGGCGGAAGTAGATCAATCCGCCGGTCGTGAACCCTTGGTGAAACAGGGCGTCGCCCGCGATCGCCGTTTCAACCACCGATAGCGGATTGCTACCATCGAAGTGGCCGCTGCTGCAATCAAGCGTGCCATCGATGGTCGAGCGAAAGACATTTACTTCGCCGTAATGGCCGTAACGCAATGAGATATCGCCGTTCACGATGGTTTGCTGGAGCGCGATTGGACCGGTCCAGCTCTTGCGCAAATCGATGCTTCTGATGTGCGCGAACGAGAGGTCGATGCCGTCCGGAATCGAGCAGGCTATGAATGTAAGCGGCAGGCTCACACTAAGATAAGAGAGATCCAGTTCGCCCGTAATCCGGGCGCCGGCGACCCCGATACCGCTTGGATGGACCAGCTTCGCGGCATCGGGGTTGGACAGCAGCCAAATGATGAGCGTTGCGCGAATCTTCCGATCATTGCCCCAAGTGTCGGCGGAGGCCGGATTATTGGGCGCAGCGTCGGGGTCCTGAACCGGGCCGGCCCACGCAACGTCGCGAGTTGGGGCAGTGCGCACCATGCGCAATTCGGCGACGCTGAGCGGACCGAAGGCTGCCTCCGCCATTCGCTCGAGAGTATCGGCTGCAGTGGGATGGTTATCGCGGATCGGAGCCGCGCCTAACGAGCGTGGGAACGGTGCGGCGAGAAAGATGACCGTGAACGCCAGCAGAGCGAGCACAAACGGGCCCGCGGGCAAACCCGTGCTTGACCTAAACGCTCCCCGAACGCACCGCACGCCGACGCGGGCCCTATCTGAAGGCAGGTGCCACTTCCTCGGCAATAAGTTTCATATTCTGATCGATATCGTCGTGACGGCAGGCCCAGCTAATCATCACGGTGCGTGCGCCGGCGTCGACATATTCCTTCAGCCGTTTGCGGCAATCCTCGGGGTTGCCGTAAAGCGCGTAGCGTCCCGCGATCTTCGAGAAATCCTGAGCGTAATTCTTGCCCAGGGCCTTCGCGGCCTGCTCGCGGGCTTCGTCACGGTCGGGATAGACCGATGCGAAGATGAACAGCCCCGGCCGGAATTTGCTCAAATCGCGGCCGGCTTCCTTACCGAATTGATAAATTTTTTCGAGACTCTCGTGCAGCATCTCTGGCGTGTACATGTATGGAAGCCAGCCGTCCGCATAGAGGGCCGCGCGCCTCATCGCGGGCTCCTTGCGCCCGGCGACCCAGATGGGCGGATGCGGCTTCTGCGTCGGCGACGGACTGACAGTTACGCCGGAGAACTTCGAATAGCGCCCCTCGAAAGTGACATTCTTTTCGGTCCATAACTTCGTAATCACTTCAAGCGCTTCGTTGCTGCGCGAACCGCGCTGCTTGACTGGCACGCCGCAGGCCTCGAATTCCTTGGGAAATTCGCCGCCCACGCCGATTCCCATGTGGTAGCGGCCGTCGGACGCGACGTCGAGCACCGAAGTCATTTTGGCGACGACCATCGGTGTGTACAGCGGTAGCAGCACCACCGTGCTCATCAATTTAATCCTGGTCGTTGCACCGGCTGCGACCGCCAGGTTGATCAGCGAATTCGGCACAGGTCCATGGAACATCATGTGCTCGCCGGACCCGAGGTAGTCATAGCCGAGGCTCTCGGCTCTCCGCGCGAATTCGGAAACTCCCTTGATTTCCGGCAATGCCGCGCCAAACTCGATTGCTGCCACTGGTATGCTCCTTCGCCTGTCGAACGATTCGGTCATGCCTGACTTGCCACGGCACGAACCTTTCGCCGTTTAGCATATTCGTCGGTGAAAGCCCTAGCACAACGCTCCTATGCCGCCCGCGAAATGAGCGGAGGGCGGGCGAAGCAGGCGGTGGTGGGGTAAAATCAAGACTGTGACCGACCTGCTTGAAGAGATTCGCCGGGCCGCGGCGCCATATGGCCTCAATCTGATCGCCTCGATTCCCGCGGCCAGTTATGACCGAGGAGCGCCGCCTACGATGCGCGCCGATTCGATTGACGCTCAAGCGCGATCGATCGTCGTGATCGGCAACGGCGGCGGCGCTCTATGGCACGCGTTGGCCGTACACGTCGCCCGTAACTCGGGATGGATGGAGCGCGAAAATCCGCTCGACGATTTTACCCGCGAAGCGATCGACGGCGCCGTAGTTACGGCGGCACGCGCGTCGGGCGCTCGATGCACCACGGTCTTTCCATTCGTGAATGGCGGCCCGACGCTCAACTTCATGGAAGCCGCGAAACTCGCGGGCCTGGCCGGACCCAGCATCATTGGCGTAGTGGTGAATCCCGTTTACGGCCCCTGGATCGCGTTTCGCGCAGCAATCCTGACGGACGCTGAAATTGACGCACCCGGCGCCGCGTGCGGTTTTGATCCCTGTCCGTCGTGCAGCACGCGAAGCTGCATCAGTGCATGCCCGGCCGGGGCGGTGGCGTTTCCGGCCGGATGGGACATACCGCGGTGCCTCACACATCGTGTCGAAGCCGAGCCGGATTGCGCGGCGTGTTGCCACGCGCGCATGGGATGCGTCCTTGGCCCGGAGCACCGCTATCCCGACGACGAACTTGTCTACCATCAGGAGCGCGCCTTGCGCGCGATGCGCCCGTATTATGACACGCACCTCCGCCCGAAGCGTTCGCGCTGATTCGGGCGATCGTGCGACAGTTCTGCCCTACCGCAAATGCTTTGCGACGGTGGTGGCGAAGTAGGTCAGGATCATGTCCGCGCCGGCGCGCTTGATCGCGGTGAGCACCTCGAGGGTTGCCCGCTCCTCGTCGAGCCAACCATTGATGCCGGCCGCGCGGATCATCGAATACTCGCCCGAGACGTTGTAGGCCGCTACCGGTACGTTGAACTCGTGCTTGGCGCGGTAGATCAGGTCGAGATAGGGCAGAGCCGGCTTGACCATTACGATGTCGGCGCCTTCTTCGAGGTCGAGTGCGATTTCGCGCATCGCCTCGTCGCCATTGGGAGGATCCATCTGATATGAACGGCGATCGCCGAACTGGGGCGCGGATTCCGCGGCCTCACGAAACGGCCCGTAGAAGGCCGACGCAAACTTTGCCGAGTACGCCATGATTGGAATTTGGCTGAAACCTTCCTCGTCGAATGCGGTGCGAATCGCACCGACCCTTCCGTCCATCATGTCCGACGGCGCAACCATGTCGGCGCCCGCACGCACGTGCGACAGTGCCTCGCGCACCAATAGTTCCAGGGTCGCGTCGTTGTCCACATCGTTGCCCGCGATCACACCACAATGGCCGTGGTCGGTGTATTCGCACATGCAGACGTCGGTGATTACGGCGAGGCCCGGTACTTGTTCCTTGATCTCGCGAATCGCGCGCTGCACTTCGCCCTGATCGTTCCAGGCGGAGCTGCCTTGCGGATCCTTATGGGCCGGGATGCCGAAGAGGATTATCGCCGGGACGCCGGCGGTGTGGGTCTCGCGCGCCTCGCGCACCACATGATCCACCGACATCTGGGAAACACCGGGCATCGCGCCCACCGCTTTCCTGACGTCGCGTCCCGGACAGACGAAATAGGGTTGAATAAAATCGTCGGGCGACAGGTGCGTCTCGCGCACCATCCGGCGAATCGTTTCGTTGCGGCGCAGCCGCCGCGGCCGATTGATCGGAAATGCCATCAGGGTCCTCCCCCAGCGCGGGACTTGACCGATTATATTATCGATGCCGCCATGCGAACAGCGCCGTTGCGCTCAGCCGCGAGGCTGGAAGTGCGTGACGATCGCGTCGAGCAACGCATCCACCGTATAGTCCTTCGGCGACACTACGACTTCGAAACCCTCGCGTCGTGCAGTCTGTGCGGTAATCGGACCAATCACGGCTGTTTTCAACCCTTGCGGAAATTTGCCGGCCAGATCGCAGAAATTCGTCACCGTGCTGGAACTGGTAAAGGTCACCAGGTCGATAGCGCCCGCCGCGGCCAACTCGCGAATACGGGCGCTATCCGCTTGCGCCGGCTTGACGGTGCGGTAGGCCGAGGCAACCGCTACTTCGGCGGCGCCTTTTGCGCGGAGCAGTTGCGGCAGTATCTCCCGCGCGACGGCGGCTCGCGGAATCAGGATGCGCGCGCCGGCGATCTTCGTCGCGCCAATCGCGCCGATCAGCTCTTCAGCGCGATATTCCTTCGGTGTGGCCGCGACGTTCAGTCCATACCTGCGGATGCGCGCAGCGGTCGCCGGTCCGATCGCCGCGATCGAGGCCTTTCCCAATTCGCGGATATCGCGCGCCAGTGTCTGGAGCCGGCCGATGAAGGCCTCGACGCCCGTAGCGCTGGTGAACACGATCCAATCCCAGGTGCCGAGCTTCGCGATCGCGCCGTCGAGCCCTGCGTAGCTTTCGGGCGGAGCAGTTTCGATGGTCGGGAATTCGATTGCTTCGGCGCCAAGGGCGCGCAGGCGTTCGGCCAGCTTCGCCGCATTGGCGGCCGCGCGGGTGACGACGATCCGGCGCCCGAACAGCGGCAGCTTTTCAAACCATCGCAGATTGGTGCGCAGGCGGGCGCATTCGCCCACCACGATCACGGCGGGCGCACCAATGCCGGCACGAATAGCTTCTTCCGCGAGCGTGTCGATCGTCGCGAGCGCGGTCCGCTGCGCCGCCGTCGTCCCCCACTGGATCGCTGCGGCGGGAGTCCGTGCTGGCAGCCCAGCGCTTACGAGACGCTCGAGGTTGGCGCGCATTCGCGCCGTCGACATCAGGATAACGAGGGTGCCGTCGCGCGCGGACCGCGCAATTTCGTCCCATCGCGTCGCCGCCAACGGATTTTTCTCAAAATCCTCGTGGCCCGTCAGGAAGGTGACGAACGACGCGTGTTCGCGATGGGTCAGCGGTATTCCCGCGAATGCGGGCGCGGCTATCGCGGAGGTTACCCCGGGCACGATATCGAATTGCACGTCCGCAGCTGCCAGCGCTTCGGCTTCTTCGCCGCCGCGCCCGAAAACGAACGGGTCGCCACCCTTGAGCCGCACCACGACCTTTCCGGCGCGCGCCTGCTCAATCAGGATTTGATTGATTTCCTCTTGATCGAATTCGCGACCGACTCCGCCCCGCTTTCCGGCGAAGATAATTTCGGTGCCTGCGGTAGCCAGCATGAGCACCTCGGGACTGACCAGAGAATCGTGGACCACCACCTGCGCACTCCGCATCACCGCAGCCGCACGGAGCGTGATCAGATCGGGTGCACCCGGTCCGGCGCCGACCAGATAGACTCTGCCCGCTCGCTTATTCACCGCTGATCATTTCAGACGCGCCTTGCGCGATCATCCGGCGGCCGAGGGTGGCCCCCAGCTCGGCCGCTGCTTTCGAAGCTGCGCCGTGATCTTCGGAGCCAGGTGCTTGGTTAATTTCCTGAGGCGCCGCGATCGCGTCAGCGAGACTCCTGTTTCCATCCACGCTGAACAGCAGTGCGCGCAGGTGCAACAAATCGCCTTCGACGGTTCCCTTTACTCCGACCGGCGAGACGCAGGAGGCGCCAAGCGTTGCCAGAAAAGAACGTTCCGCCGTGACTTCCGCCATCGCGCGCACGTCGTTGAGCGTGCGAACCGCGTCGTCCAGTTCGTCCGACGCGCAGATCCGGCTCGCGGCCAGTGCTTCGATCGCGAGCGCCCCCTGTCCGCCGGCCGGCACGAAGTCACCTTCGTCCAGCTCGACAAAGTTTGTACTGCCGCGCCGGCCAAGCCGGATGAGCCCGGCCATCGCGAGAATAATCGCGTCGAAGTCGCCAGCAAAAAGCCGTTTGAGCCGGGTATCGACGTTGCCGCGCAGCGCCGTTACGGTGAGATCCGGACGTAAACGCAAAGCCTCCAGCCGCCGCCGCGGTGACGAGGTCCCGAGCCGCGCACTCTCCGCCAGCGAGTTCCATCCTTCGCCGGTGCGCGTGACCAGCGCGTCGCGCGGATTTTCCCGGGCAGGTACCGCCGCGATGCGATAGGGCGCGGGTAGCACTGCTGGAAGGTCCTTCATCGAATGGACCGCGATATCGATCCGGCCGCTGCTAAGGGCTTGTTCCAGCTCCCGGATAAACAGGCCCTTACCCCCGGCCTGAGCTAAGGACCCTGTGTGCATGCGGTCGCCGGTCGTGCTTATCGGAACGATTTCAGCATTGAGCCCGCTGACGATTCGTTCAAGGCAGCCCCTGATCAACTCGGCCTGCGCCATCGCTAGCGCGCTCGGGCGCGACCCGATACGAAGTGCGAGGGGCATTACGCTTTGCCCGGCACGTGCATCAGAGATCCTCGTCGTCCTCTCCGTCGCCCGGCAGCGCCAGGGCGTCGGTGCCTGCGGTGCCCAGCAGGCGTCGCGCAATTTCGGCGGTATAGAGCCCGTCCGCGCCCGGCGCCTCGCGCAGGCCCGAAAGTATCCGGTGCAGCAGCTTGTTGACGATGCCGCGGGTCAGTGCCTCGATCTGTTGGCGTGCTTCCGGCTCGAGGCCGGCGAGCCAGACGCGATGTCGAGCGAGTTCGCCATCGCGCAGTTGTTCGATACTGGAGCGAATCTCCTTGATCGCCGGTACCAGATCGAGTCCGTCGAGCCACTTCATGAACGAGTCGACCTCGAGTTCGACGATGGTCTCAGCCTTCTGCGCCTCGCGTTCACGCTCCTCGCGCGACTCGAGCACCACCGAGCTCAGGTCGTCGATATCGTAGAGGTAGGCGTTTTCAGTCGTGTTAAGCCGTTCGTCGAAATTGCGCGGCACGCCGAGATCGATCAAAAACATCGGCCGGTAGCGCCGCTCGCGCACGACCGTCTCGAACTCTTCGGGGCCGAGGACCGGCCGGGTCACGGCCAGCGATCCGATTACGATGTCGGCCAGCTTCAGATACGGTTTGTAATTGTCGAAGGGTACCGCGGTGCCGCCCAATTGGCGCGCGAGCGCGACAGCGTTGTCGAAGGTGCGGCTGGTGATCAAGAGCGATTCGATGCCCAGGCGCTTGAGATTGCGCGCCGTCATCTCAGCCATTTTTCCAGCCCCCATCAACATCACGGTCTTGTTGCTCAGCGTGTCGAAAATCTTGCCCGCCAGGCTTACCGCCGCCGAGCTCACTGAGACCGCGCCATGGCCGATGAGCGTCGCCTTGCGCACGCGCTTGGCCACCGAGAACGCCTTGTGGAACGCGCGATGAAGTACGAGCCCGGTGCTGCCTGCCGCGGCCGCCTGCGCGTACGCAACTTTGATTTGGCCGAGAATCTGCGCCTCTCCGACTACCATCGAATCGAGGCTGGCCGCCACGCGAAACAGATGGCGCGCCGCGGCGCGAGCGTCATGGCGGTAAAGCGCCGGCGCGAATGCCGCAGCCTCTACCGCGCGATCGGCCGCGAGGAACTCGGCAGTCTCTTGAGTCGCGCGCTCCGGGTCGGCGGTGACCGCAATCACCTCGACCCGGTTGCAGGTGGAAAGCAGTGCGCTCTCGGTGACCGACGGTGCGCGGCGCCTAAGCCGGGAAAGCGCTTCTACTATCTCGTCATCGGCGTAAGCCAGCCGCTCGCGTACGCCCACCGCAGCCGTCCGATGGTTCACACCGAAGATGAAGAGCGTCTGCTCCATCTAGCCAAACGATCCCCCGTGCTTTCCCGGGTTGACCAGACTGACTCCGAGGAATGATCCCACCAGCACCGTGAATACTGCGATCGTCAGAGTCGCGGCGCGATGTCCGCGCCATCCCACCGTCAGGCGCGATTCCAGCAACGCAGCGTAGAGCAGCCAGATTATCAGCGACCACGATTCCTGCGGTTCCCAGGTCCAGAAATGGCCCCATGTCGCGTCGGCCCAGATCGCCCCGGTTACGATCGCCAGACTCAGCATCACGAAGCCCCAGCCCAGCAGGAGATAGTTGACCCGATCGAGCTTCTCCAGGCTCGGCGCGCGTTCGTCAGAAGGCGCAAGCGGCCGCTTGGCCTTTAGCCGTTGCTCATACACCAGATACAGGATGCTGACGGCGGCAGCGAGTACGAATAGTGCGTAACCCAAAAATGCCATGGTCACATGCACAGGCAGCCACGCGCTGCGCAGGCTTTCCGGAACTACCATGCGCCCATGCCTCATCATCACCGCTGCCACGGCCAGCACGACCCAGACGATCGGGGCGATGTAGGCACCGATCACCGCCATCCTGAAGCGCAGGATCAATCCGAGTCCGGCCAGCGCAATGAGCCAGGCCAGAAACGCCAGGGATTGTACGAAGTTTGTCACCGGTACCGTGCCCGCCTGAGCTCCGCTGAAGGCAAGGTTCACCGTTTGTAACATCACACCCGCGCCAAGCAGCGCAGTAGCTGTAGTGCTCCCTCGGCCCGGGCGAGATGCCGGATTCAATAGGAAGCCTGCGGACGCGAGGCCGTAGCACAGGAGCGCAGGAAAATACCAGATCGGGTTCATTCAGGATCGTATACGTCGCCCATGGCGGCAGCCGCACTCCGCGTCTGGTCAAAGCCGAGCTCGCTCAGTCCGCAGCCGAGATGGAGCGCCACAATCTGCTCGGCAGCATCGTAGTTGCGGGCTCTTAGATGCTCGCGCAGTTCGGACCGCACCAGCGTGTCCAGTATTTGAGCGCGCATCGCCGCATCCGGTTCGCTACGCCGCAGCCGGCGGCGTGCCGCCGCAAGAATCTGCGCCAGGAATCCGTACTCCGGACCGAAGCGCAGATCGAGCTCCTCGCGGAGTAGCTTGGCCAATGCCGGACTGGCCCCGCCGGTCGAAACCGCTATCTGCAAGTCACCGCGCTTTACCACCGAGGGGGCAATGAACGAACATAGGTCGGGCCGATCTTCCACGTTGAGCGGAATCCCCAATTCGCGCGCTTCTACCGCTGCGTCGCGCGCAACCTCGGCGTCCGGAACAGTTACGTACGCCAGTACATAGTCGCGCAAGGCGCCACGCGTGTAAGCGCAGGCCAGGAGACGCAGCGCGCCGCATTCCGCAAGGGCCGCAATCCCGGCGCCAGGCTCCTGCGCCATCACTGTCACTGATGCGCCCGCTTCGATCAGAGCGCGAGCCCTGCGCGCCGCGCTCTCGCCTCCGCCGATCACCAGGCATGGGCGCGCGCTCACGTCAAAAAACAACGGGATAAAGCCCATCTTCCACCGATTCTATAAGCTGACCGCCGATTCTATAAATACGAGAATTTGCCAGCCAGCCCAAGCGGAAAGTCCAATTATTGCTCTAATCGCGCGCATGTCTTTTACTGGTCGCCAAATGATCGGTGCGGAAAGCTGCCCCTCGTGCTGCCGTGAGGCGCGAGGATGAGACCCAGGATATTGCGGGCGCTCAATCAGACGCGCTCAACCATCCTATGTGCCCGACTCCACGATGCTGGAGGGCTCGGCGGGCAAACCCGCGGCCTGCTCGGGCGAGAGCGACTTGAACCCGGCGAGGGGATGCTTTTCAACCGTGGTTGGTTCGAGCCATTCATGTGGATGCACATGTTCTTCATGCGCTTCCCGATTGACATCGTCTTTCTCGACCGTGAAGGCTTGGTAATCCGCATAAATCACCGCCTGAGGCCTTGGCGGGTGTCCTCGATCGTTTTCGGCGCCCGCTCCGCGCTCGAAGTAGCAGCCGGGGAGGCTGTACGGAGCGGAACAATGGTCGGGGATCGGGTTGCATTCGAGGAAATCGCTCATTAGTGGCACCCGCTATCTGCGATTGAGAGCGGTGGGCGCCTCGGTACTGACCAATCGGGGTCTTTCGCGACAATTCGTCTTCAATCTTGAGCTTGGTTGCGTCTACGCAACGAGGCGTTGCAAAGGCGCGGTTTTTTTTAGGATGGCGCGGAAAGTGTCAGCTTCACAAGACCTCCTGTTTGGCACGAGACATGCCCATTCAAAATGAGACCCATTAAGGAAACGCGGGTTTCAGATCGATGATTTGTGAAGACAAGACAAGGAACAATCCACGGAAGGTAAGATGGCATAAATAAGCCTAGGATGGAAAAGGCCAGTTTTGATGAAAATTGCTTGACTCTCGTCAAGTTGCAACCTTAGAATTCCACCTGACGAAGGACGACTGTCATTAGGATGAATGATTTAATTGTAAAGTGTCACAACCTTCGTGGCAGCTGCGTAACTATACAGGAGACACGATTACGCCAAATCTCGAATCATCCGAGCACGTCGCCGATTGCGGCGGTCGCTTTATCGAAATTCTTGCCCGGGGTCGCACTCGGTTGAAGGAGTGCGGCAGGACTTTCGGGCTTGGCCAGACGATGACGGAATACGCCATGATCGTAGCGTGCGTCGCGATTGTTGTCATTGTCGGGTATGAGCTTTTGGGCCAGGACATCAACGCGATGGGTAGTTGGCACTCGATCGATAAGGACCTGACAGGACAGTGAAGAAAAGGCGGGTATCGGCGGCTCGCTGCAGTCGCAAACTTTCCAGACATAAAGAGCACGGATTGTGCTATGGTCGGTTCTGCCGTGAATTCGACGAGGCTTGATGAAAACGGAAGATACGACGAAGCACTTGACGGTTTGCATGACTTGGTGTTTTTCTCGATGGCCTGCGGCGTCAAGCGTGGCTGAGAGGTATAACTTGTTTCAGAACCAACTTAAAAATGGTTACGGAGCGTAATTTCGAGCGGGGAAGTGGGCGAAGGTAACGCGGAGAAAGAGTAAAAGACTTCGTGGATGACCATATGAGCGCTATGAACGGCAAGACCCGCCAACGTGCAGCGAAGAACGTTGCAGGTAGACTTTCCCGTTCATCACGCCGCAATTGCCGCGGTCAAGCTTTCGTTGAATTCTCGTTGGTTCTGGTTGTGGCCCTGATCGTTTTGTTTGTCGCGGTGCAAATGGCGTTGCTCGGGCAAGCCGCATTGGCGCTGGGACAGATGAATTATCAGGGTGCTCGTTACGCCGCGGTTCATCCCGACTGCGACCTTACCAGTTGCAGCGGAGGCGAGCAGTCGATCAAAGACTTCATGATTTCCGTCGGCTCTCCCACGATTACCAAGGGGAATGGCAAATACCTGACGATCAACGTTTCGCCCGGCGCGCCCCGTTCCCATTTTTCGTCCGTACAGGTGAGCGTGACGTTTAATGCTTCATCGGTGCTCGTGCTTTGCACGCCCGACTCGCAGGGAAACTGCTCTTTTCTGGGAGTTCCCTTTCCGACCACGCTTCAAAGCTTGGAAACCGCGATGTCCGAGTGAATGCGGTATTTAAAATTTCTCACGCCAACCTGCCGCAGCGGGCAGTTGCCGAGGGGGAGGAATAGATGAGACGACCGATCATTTTCGTGTTGCTCGCAGGAGTTGCCGCGCTTGTGGCCGCCCTGGTGGTTTACTCGGCTCTCAAGAAGCGCGAGGCCGAGGTTCAGCAGGCGATGGTCAAAAGCGTCGAGATCGTGGTCGCGAATCACGACTTGCCGATTGGCACGAAGCTCGACGCCGGCGCGGTTAAGATGGTGCGCTGGTCGCGCGATGCGGTCCCGCCCGGTGCGTACACCGATCCCGGTTCGGTGATGAACCAGTACACAAAGACCAGCTTTGTGCAGAACGAACCCATCGTGGCCGACCGCCTTTTCAGCGGCGAGAAGAACGCCGGTGTGCTGCCCCTGTTGATTCCTCCGGGGATGCGGGCGATGTCAGTGCCGGTCGACGAGGTCAGCGACATCGCCGGCTTCGTTCTACCGCATACGCGAGTCGACGTGCTCGTGGCAGTCTCGTCTGGCGGCACCGGAGGCGACAAGCCGTTTTCGAAGATCGTCCTGCAGAATGTTGAGGTTCTCGCGATAGCGCAGGATATCGAGCAGGTCGGTGACAAGGCCCAACCAGTGAAGGTTGTCACGCTGTTGGTCTCGCCTGAGGAGGCGGAGCGCCTGGCCCTGGCCAGCCGGGAAGGCACGCTGCGACTGGCGATGCGCAATTACGACGACACGAAGATCGTTATGACTAGCGGTGTCGACGTGGCGCAGATGCTTCGTTCGTACGGCGGACCGCAACCTACGATGCCTGTGATGGAAGCGCAGCATGCCGTTTCGCGCCCAGCCCAGGGCGCTCCGCGGGGGAATCCGATCGAAGTCGAGATTCTGCGCAATGGCAAGAGCACTGAGAACGTCTCGTTTATCCGTAGCGACGGCGTGAGGCGGCAGGAACCCGCCGAGACCTCCCCTGCCGGCACTTCAAGCAAAGCGGATTCCCCGGACAAAACTGCAATGGCGTCTCCGGATGATCCGCCAGCTTTCGCAGCGCACGGCAAACAGAGGCAAACCAGCAACAAAGCGGCGGCTGAAACCGGCGGTGAGGGACCGAGTGGGTCCAGCGCACGTAGCTTTGGGGTGGTCGGCATCCCAGCTCCGATGGCGCTTCCGGGATCGGCTGGCTTCGAGAAGCCACATTCCAAGACCATCGACGTTCCGTGACCATGACCGGAAAGCAGTGGAGGAGCAAAAGGAAAATGGATTACAAACGCCGTAGTGGCTTGATTATAACGTTGATTGGTGCAATCGGCTTTCTAGTTCTCAGTTCTGCCGCCATTCGCGCCGCTGACGACTCTAACCGCGAAGTGGCCGTCAGTCTGAACGCCGGCGAGACCTATGTGATCAAGGGTCTCAGCGTTGGCGGCACACCGGCCGTTCATGTGATTAACAATCCCAACGCTCTCGTCGTGCACGGCGAAGCCCCTGGAGAATTGGTGCTGTTGGGGGCATCGGCCGGCCAATGGGCAATTGATGTGAAGACGGATGAGGGCGAGAAGGTCACGTACAAGGTAACCGTCAAGGCGATTGCGAAGCCTGCGCTCGAGCCGGGTAAGGCGCCGGTCGCGATGGGTGCTTCAAGTCCCAGGAGCGACTCCGACAAGTCGGCGGCTTCCACGACGACGCTTGATTCGGGCAGCGGCCTGGTAGCGAACCCGAGCAGCGCAACGCCTGCGGCGTCTGCTCCGGCGGCCGGTTCTGAGACAGCCGCGGTTCCGCCCTCCGGTCCCGCGGGACTGACGGCAGGAGCCGTGAGTGCAACCGCCCCGGCGGCCTCGACCGCTGCTGCGCCCGCGCCTCTCCCTTCTTCGCCCGCGTCGTCGACTGCGTCTGCCGCTGCTCCGGCGGCCGCCAGCGCACCGTCGGCACCAATGACGGTCGCCGACAACAGTATCGAAGCCTCAACGGGCAGTTCTGCGCCGGCTGCTCCTCCAGTGGCTGCGGCTCCGGCGGCATCGGTAGCGAGCCCAGCGGCTGCACCGGTGGTAACGGCTGACAACAGCAGCCCAGTGATCCCGAGTCAGGCGGCTGGTGGCGCGGAGCGGCTGCCGGCCGAGCGGTTCAAGACGGATCCCTTGGCCGTGCCGGCGTCGCCGGTCGAGACCGCGGCGAGTGGGACTCACTACCTGCCCGAGGACACGGTTCTGATGAGCTCGGGCTCCTCACATATCTTCGATTTCCCCCGACGTATTCGACGAGTGTCGATTGCGGACACCGAAGTGGCCGACCTGCAGGTGATTAACCCCTATCAGCTCAATCTGATTGGCCACAAAGCCGGGTTCACCACTCTCGCCGTTTGGGATGCCCAGGGCCGTTACGAGGAACGCGAAATCCGCGTGGATCCGTACGGCAGGCAGCAGGTATTGCTCAACGTCATCGTGGCCGAACTCAATCGCGGCCGCCTCGAGCAACAGGGGATCAACTGGTCGGCGGCGCTACCGCACCAGGGGATCTCGCTCGTCGGTATCACCGGCGGGCCGGCGACTCCCTACTCGCCAAACTCGAGCCTGACTTCGAGCACGTTAATCGGTGCCGGAACTGCGAATCAGGCGCTGGTCCAGACGACTGCGACCGGTACGTTGCCACCTCAGGGGCAGCTCATTCCTATGCTGCTTTCGCAGAACGTGAACTACGCGTTGGCAGCCGGCAACGGTAACGTCCAGGCACAGACCCTCTTTAATTTTCTTGAGAATCATGCCTTGGCTAAGATTCTGGCCCAGCCGCACCTGCTGGCCAATTCGGGCGAAAAGGCAGAGTTTCTCTCGGGCGGCGAGATACCGATCGTGATCGCCCAGGCTTTGAATACGTCTGTGGTTTTCAAGCAGTTCGGAACTTCGGTTATCTTTGTGCCGACTGTCGTCGGACGGGACACGATAGAACTGGAGGTGAAGCCCGAGGTCTCCGAGCCGGACTACGCTCATGGCGTGAGCATGTTCGGATTTACGATTCCGGCGTTTGTCACGCGCCGTGCTCAGACGGTCGTACGCTTGCAGAACAACCAAACGCTGATCATTGCAGGCCTCATCCTGCACACCAAGACCTCGCAGGTGAACAAGACACCGTATTTGGGCGACATGCCGTTCGTCGGAGCGCTGTTCAAGGGCACCTCCTACAGTGATCAGGAGACGGATCTGGTTATGAGCGTGACGCCGCAAATGGTGCAGCCGCTTCCGTCCAATGGTACGGTAGCCCTGCCCACCGACCGTGGTCCGATGTCGTATCAGGAGATTCGTACCGAGCGGCTCGATCAGCTTGACGCAAGCCGGCCTCGGTTCTAGGAGGGACGTAGTCAGGAGTATCCAGTGGCCGCATTGGCGAACAAAGACGAGGGACAGCGAGGCGCGCTCCGCGTTCTGCTGGTTGGCGAAGCGGACGACAAGCGCCAGGAAGTAAAGAGCGCGCTCGCTTCCCTCGGCGACCCGGCACTGGAGATTGTCGAGGCGGTGCCCGGCCCCGGCAGAGCGGCCAACGGCGGGCCACCACCCGACGTTACGATGGTCCTCTTCAATGGTGGGAACGAAGAAGCTTCTCTGAATTACTTGCAAAGCGAGGCCGAGGACGATTCACCGTCGCGGCCTGTGCTGTTCGCTCTGGTCCAGGAGCGGTCGCCGGTCCTCATGAGGCGGATTCTTCGCGCGGGCGCCGACGAATTGCTCTTCCTGCCTCTGGACATCGGCGACGCGACGCGCGCGCTGCTCAAAATCAGCGAGACCCGGCGCAAGGCCGAACGTCAGACCGGCGGAGTGGTTATCTCGCTGGTGAGTACCGTCGGCGGCGTGGGGGTGACCAGTCTTACTGCGAATCTCGCGCTTGCGCTGCGCTACACGCTCAACAAGCGAGTGGCGGTGGTCGACCTTGACCTGCAGACCGGCGGACTGGCGGTTTTTCTTAATCTTGAGCCCGAACGCACGATCATGCAGTTGTGCGAGGGTGATCGCAAACTGGACTCGATTCAGCTGGAGTCGGCGCTGACCAAGCATCCCTCTGGCATCTACCTGCTGGCCGCGCCCAAGCGGATCGAGGACAGCGAACTGGTCGCTGACAAAACGATCGGCGCGGTGCTCGATCTGATGCGCCAGCTGTTCGACTATGTGCTGGTCGACTGCGGCGGATACATCGACGAAAACGCCGTCGCCGCGTGGGAACGTTCCGACTATCTATTCTATTTGCTCGATCAGTCGATCTCGGCCGCGCGTTGTGCGTGGCGTTTCGTCGATCTGTTCGGACGCCTGGGTCTGTCCGCGGTGGAGCCAAGTTTCATCCTGGGCCGCTATCAGCCTCATCATCCGATTAGCGAAGAGCAAATCACCCATACGCTTGGCCGGACGATATACGCGAAAATTCCGCGCGATGAAAAGGTGCTGGAGCGCGTTCAATTGCGCG
Organism: Binataceae bacterium (SeqCode); assembly: GCA_035624865.1. GTDB lineage: Bacteria > Desulfobacterota > Binatia > Binatales > Binataceae > JASHZA01. The sequence continues at coordinate 26,181 of DASPQS010000018.1, forward strand.
CGCAGGACCTGTGGCAGGTGGGCCCTGGATCTCCGCTGGCTCGCGCAGTGGAAGATCTGGCGCGGCGGTTGGCGAGTGGAGGGGAAGCCACGACGGAGCAGGGCGGAATCGTGTCGCGGCTTTTATCCGCATTTGGGCAACGCAACTGAAGGGTATAAATCATGAAACTCGTCGAACGCATAACTTCCCAAACCGCCACCCCTCAAACCCCCGCGCGCCCCTCGCTGATGACGGGCAACCAGCCACGCCGGCAGCGGGACGTTCTCGCTGACGGCTTTCAGCAACTCAAGCTCGCCGTTCACAACCGGCTCTTCGAGACGCTCGACGTCTCGCGCCTGGAGAGTCTCGAGGCCAATATGGCCGCCTCCAAGGTCACCCAGGCGATCAGCGAAATCCTCGATGAAGAGGGCCGCCTGTTGACCGAGGCCGATCGGGCGCGGCTGGTCGAGGAGATCAAGAACGAATTGCTCGGGCTGGGACCGCTCGAACCGCTTCTGTGGGACGACGACGTTAACGATATCCTGGTCAATGGTCCCAACCAGGTCTACGTCGAACGCCAGGGCAAGCTCTACTTGACCGACGTACGCTTCAACGACGACCAGCATCTGATGCTGATCATCGACCGTATCGTCTCGCAGGTGGGTCGCCGCGTTGACGAAGCTTCGCCGATGGTTGACGCGCGTCTGCCCGACGGTTCGCGTATCAACGCGATCATTCCGCCCCTTGCCCTCGATGGTCCCGCGCTTTCCATCCGCCGTTTCGGCAAGAAGCGCTACACCATCGACGACCTGATCGATAAGGAAACCGTGACGCCGGACATGGTCGAGTTTATGCAGGCCATTATCCGCGCGCGTCTCAATCTGATCGTTTGCGGCGGTACCGGTTCGGGCAAAACCACGATGCTCAACTGCTTGTCGTCCTATATTCCGGTCGACGAACGCATCGTCACGATCGAAGACTCGGCCGAACTGCTGCTCCAGCAGCCACACGTGGTGAGGCTGGAGACGCGGCCGCCCAACGTCGAGGGCAAGGGTGAAGTCACCCAGCGCGAATTGGTTAAGAACTGCCTGCGCATGCGCCCCGACCGCATCATCCTCGGCGAAGTCCGCGGTGCTGAGGTTCTGGACATGCTTCAGGCGATGTCTACCGGCCATGACGGATCAATCTGTACGCTGCACGCCAATACGCCGCGCGATGCGATGCAGCGGCTCGAGATGATGATGCTGCTCTCGGGGGCCAATATCCCGCAGCGCGCGATGCGCCAGCAGATCGCCTCGGCCCTCAATCTGGTAATCCACGTGAGCCGCCTGTCCGACGGCTCGCGCAAAGTGATGAAGATTTCGGAAATTACCGGCATGGAAGGCGACGTCGTGATGATGCAGGACCTGTTCGAGTTCAAGCGCACCGGCATCGGTCCCGGAGGCAAAGTGCTCGGCCAGTTCCGGCACACTGGAGTGCGGTCGATGTACACCGACCGCGTCGCTGCGGCAGGCTACCGCATAGATTCCCAGCCGGTAAGTCGGGGGTGAGGTAACTCAATGGATCTACTGCTTGCAAGCGGGATCTTCGCGATCGTCTTCATCGGCCTGCTGGTGTGGCTGAGCAGCCGCGGTGGCGAAGCCGACCAGAAGCAGAACCTGCTGCGCCGCATGGCGCGGCCTGACGAAGATGTCGACGTCGACATCACACGCAAGGCACGGCCACGCGACGAGGGCGCTTTCTCCGTCGTCTACCGGCTTAATCTCTTGCGCAAGCTTGAAGAGAACATGTGGCAGGCCGGCATCTACATGCGGGTCTCCGAGATGCTGCTCATCAACATCATGATGATCCTTGCCGGGTTTTTTATCGGCGAGGCCATATGGCACGACTGGGTGCTCGCGCTCGGGCCGGCCGCCGGGCTCGGCATACTGCCGATCCTCTACATCCGCTTTCGCCGCGGCCGCCGCATGCGTGCCTTCGTTCAGCAGCTTCCCTTTGCCCTGGACTTGATGAAGTCTTCGCTTGAGGCCGGCCATTCGCTCAACCGGGGCCTCCAGGTGGTGGTGCAGGAGTTTGGGGATCCCTTGGGCAGCGAGTTCCGCACAGTGCTCGAACAGACGCGCATCGGACTGCCCTTGCCGCGGGCGCTCGAAGACATGCTTAAGCGCGTGCCTG
>DASPQS010000019.1:0-8758 GCA_035624865.1 Binataceae bacterium (SeqCode)
GTCGGCCCGCTAATCGATGCCGCGATCGCGGCCGGCGCCAATCGCGTCAATTCGCTCGACTACTCATTGCGCGACGAAACCAGGGCGCGCAGCGAGGCGATCACCAGGGCCTCGAAGGATGCCTTGGCCCAGGCGCAGGCGCTCGCGAACGCGCTTTCGGTCAAGCTCGGCCGCATCGTCAAGGCCTCGACGGTATCCGAATTTATTCGGCCGATTCCGGTGATGAGAGCGCAATTTATGTCGACGATGGGGGCAGCGGCGCCACCGACTCCCGTCGCCGCCGGCCAGGTCAGCGTGCCCGCCACGGTTTCGCTGACGTACGAGATTCAGTAGGCTTTGGCCTCAAGTTTCAAGGAGCGACTGACCTCCCATGTTGAAGCCTGGCGACGATGCGCCGCCATTCGATCTCCCCTGCGCCTTCGACGACCAGATAAGCCACGTGAGTCTCGACGGCATCCGGTCCGAGATGGTCGTTCTGTTCTTTTACCCTCACGACTTTTCGTTCATCTGCCCGACCGAGGTCGTCGGTTTCCACAAGCTCCAGCCGGCCTTCAAGCAGGAACACACGAGCATCGTGGGTGTCAGCATCGACGACGCCGAGACCCATCGCCGCTGGGCGCGCGAACTCGGCGGGCTCAGCTACCCCTTGCTCGCTGACTCCGACGGGCGCCTGGCCCGCGCGTTCGGCGCCTTCGACGAGGCCGATAACGTGGCGATGCGCGCGGCGTTCATCCTCGACAACCGGCGCAAGATCGTCTACGCGGTCGCCAGTTCCATCAATGTTGGCCGCAGCGTGGCCGAAACCCTGCGCGTCGTGCGTGCCCTGCGCACCGGGCGGCCATGCCCTGCCGACTGGCAGCCGGGCGACCAGCTGGGACCCGCCGATCTCAAGTACTAACCTCCCCGGAACCGGACTCCCTTGGCTGTTCTCAAACCTGAAGAGCGACGGCGGGTCTTCGAACGGCTCGCCAATATCCGCGAAATCGTCTTCGGCATCCAGGACGGTGTGCTGACCACCGCCGGCGTCCTGGCCGGACTGAGCGGAGCTGTCTCAGGCCGCAGCCAGGTCATCCTCGCCGCCCTCGCCTCGACCGCCGCCGGAGCGCTTTCGATGGGTGCGGGCGCCTATCTAGGCACGCGCGCCGAGACTGAAGTCCTGCGCAGCGAACTCAGGCGCGCTCGCGCGGAGGCGCAGGGACAACCTTACGTGCTGCAAGAGAGTCTGCTCGGCGCACTTGCCAGGGAAGGCCTGACGCGCGAAGCCAGCTATCGCGTGGTCCAACTCCTCAGTTCCGCGCCGCAGGCGCTGTTCTCGACCGCCGAGGAGAAAATCTACGGCCTGGGCGGCGCCACTTTCGGCAATCCTGTCGCCGAAGGACTTCTCATGGGCGTAGCGTTTGTCGCTGGCGCGCTCGTCCCGCTGCTGCCCTTCATATTCTTCTCTTCGATTCGCTCGGGATTGATCGCGGGAATCGCGGCGACCGCCGCCGTCCTGTTCAGCGTCGGCTACTTTGTCGAGGGACGGCTCGGCGACAAGCCGGCGTGGCTCTCGGGCTTGCGCTTCCTTTGTATCGCGCTGGGAGCTGCGGTCGCCGGCTATCTGATCGGACTCGCAATCGCTCCGCTCGGGACGATACCGGGGTCGTAAAGGTGCTGACCTACTCCTCGCTCGAAGCCTTCCTCGCGCATTATCAAACGTTGCGCGATTCCGCGTCCCTCCGCGCGGACGAACGTGATCTGCTCGCCGCGATGGAACGCGCGATCGATGCGCTCGCTCCCGCCGATCGTAGCGCGCTTGCTCTCACTGGCCCCGAACCCGCAATCGCCCGCCGCCGCCAACGCGCCGAACGCTCGCTTCGCCTTGTCCTCGTCGAACAGGGCATCCTGCAAGGCTGACTGAGGTTGCGCGGCGATGCTCGCCTATCTCCTTCGCCGCCTCGTCTTCGGCGCTGCCGTCCTGCTCGGCACCTCGCTCATCACCTTTACGATCGCCTACGTGATTCCGGCCGATCCGGCCGTCGCGATGGCCGGTGCCAAGGCCGACCCGCAGACCCTCGCCACGATTCGCGCCCAGCTCGGCCTCGACCAGCCGCTCTATGTTCAATACGCGCGCTATCTCGATCGCGCACTCCACGGCGATCTGGGACGTTCATATATCCGGCGCGAAAATGTCACGCGGCTTATCCTCGACCGCCTGCCCGCGACCGCCATTCTCGCCGCCTCCGCGATGGCCCTCGCGCTCCTGCTCGGAATCCCGATGGGCATGCTGGCGGCGGCGTATCGCGAGCGCACGCTCGACAATTCCCTGCTCGTCCTGTCGCTCGGGCTGGTCTCGATGCCGGTCTTCTGGCTCGGCACGATGCTGCTGGTCGCCGCGGCCGTCTACCTCCGCTCCTTGCCGCTTGGCGGCTTCAGCGGATGGCGAAGCCTCGTCCTGCCCTCCGTCACGCTCGCGCTCGGCCTCGCCGGCTACTACTCGCGGATTCTCCACACCAATCTGGTCGACGCGATGGACCAGGAGTACGTTCGCACAGCGCGCGGCAAAGGGCTCTCGCGGGCGCGCGCGATGCTCAAGCATGCGATGGCCAACGCGATACTTCCGCTGGTGACGCTCGCCGGTCTCGACCTCGCCGGCCTGCTCTCGGGCGTGGTCTTGACCGAGACGGTCTTCAACTGGCCGGGGATCGGGCGGCTCGCCTACGAGGCGGTCTTCAACCTCGATATCCCGCTTATCATGGGGACCGAACTGTTCGCCGCTCTTCTCGTCGTTCTCGCCAACCTCGCGGTCGACCTGCTCTACGTCTGGATCGACCCGCGCATCCGCCTGAGCGATCAGGCATGAAGCCGGTCCGCGACGAGGTAACGGCACGATGAAGCTCCGGCTCAACCCGATGGAAGCCGCGGGCGCTGCGATGGTGCTGAGTCTCGTCGTGGTCGCGGCCTTCGCGCCGATTCTCGCGCCGCACGATCCGACCCGCGCGATCGCAACTACCTTCGGCGATCCGGGCGCACCCTCGCGCGCCTTCCCGCTCGGCACCGACGAGCTCGGGCGCGACGTGCTCTCGCGCATCATCTATGGCGCCCGCATCTCGCTCACCGTCGGCGTCGCCGCGATGGTCGTGACAATGACCATCGGCGTCGCGATCGGCCTGCTCTCGGGATTTTTCGGCGGCGCCGTCGATTTCCTCCTGATGCGCTTTACCGACGTGATGCTCACGCTGCCCGCCCTCCTGCTCGCAATGGCCTTCGTCGCGGTTCTGCGCCCGAGCCTGCTCAGTATCCTGCTTATGATCGGCCTCGTCTCGTGGACCGGGGTCGCGCGCGTCGTCCGCGCCGAGACCCTGACCATGACGCAGCGTGACTTTGTGCTCGCCGCCCGCGCGCTCGGTGCGCCGCCCTCGCGCCTCATCCTGCGCCACGTCCTGCCCAACGTTACGCCCATTATCGTCGTGATGGCGGTGCTGGGAACTTCGGGTACTCTCCTGCTCGACGCGGGGCTCAGCTTCCTCGGACTCGGCGTGCCGCCGCCGATTCCAAGCTGGGGCCGGATGATCGAGGAAGCCACGATGTATTTCCGCACGGCGCCATGGCTGGCGGCGTTTCCCGGTATCGCCATCCTCTATGCGGTTCTGAGTTTCAATCTGCTGGGTTATGGTTATCTGCGCCGCCGCTCCCGCGGCTCGGCCCTGAACGCGCCATGAGACCATCCCGCGCCTTGACGAATCCTGCGAATACGCGACGCGCGTCCGTTCCGTCGCGCGGCTATCTCGCGCCGATCCTCGCCGCGCTCGCCGCCTTGATTCTCCCCGGATGCCGCACCGGCGCTCCTCCCCTCGATTTCCCGCCCGGAGCGCAGGTGCTCCATCTGGCCGAACGCGACGACGTTCCCACGCTCGACCCCGCGATCGGTTACGACACCGCATCGTGGACCTTCGAGCAAATGATCTTCGATACGCTCGTGCGCTACAGCGACACCGGCGTGGACCTCGTTCCCGACGCCGCCATCTCATGGGAAGCTTCGCCCGACGCGCGCACCTTCACCTTCCATCTGCGGCGCGACGTCCGCTTCAGCACCGGCCGCACCGTCGCCGCCGCCGACTTCAAGTACGCGATCGAGCGCGTGCTCCGACCCGCGACCAACTCCAAGGGCATGGAGTATTTCCGCGCCCTGATCGGTGCCGAAGATTTCGCCGCCGGACGCGCCGGCAGTGTCGCCGGTATCGAGACGCCCGATCCCTGGACCATCATTTTCCGTCTGACCGGTCCCGACCCGATTTTCGTGCACAAGCTCGCGATGCCCTTCGCGGCGGCGATCCCGCCCGAGGCGGTCAACCGATGGGGCGATGATTTTTTCAAACACGTCGTCGGCAGCGGTCCCTTCATGCTGCGCGAATGGATCGGCGGCCAGCGGCTCGTGCTCGCAAGAAATCCTTACTACTTCATCAAGGGCCTCCCGCGCCTCGACGCCATCGTCGAACAGATCGGCGTCGACAACGAACTCGAATGGCTCAAGTTCGAAGCCGGCGACATCGACGTCTCCGCGATCCCGCCCGCCGAGTTCGCCTACGTGATGAAGACGCCGCGGCTAAAGGCCCTGACGCTCCGCATCGTCACCCTCGCCACCGACTATCTCGGCATGAACTGCCTGATGCAGCCCTTTACCGACGTCCGCGTCCGCCGCGCCTTCAACTATGCGATCGACCGGCGCAAGTTGATCGCGGTGCTGAACGGCCGCGGCGTCGTCGCCCATGGGGTTCTGCCGCCCGGTCTGCCCGGCTATGATCCCGGGCTCGAGGGTTATTCGTATGATCCCGCAAAGGCGCGCCTGCTGCTCGAAGAGGCGGGCGTCGGCGGCAATTTCGCCCCCCAGCTTTGGATTCGCGCCGACCAGACCGAGATGATCCTCGCGCAATCGATCCAGCAGGACCTCGCCCTCGTCGGCGTTCACGTCGTGATCAAGCCGGTCGCATGGCCGCCGCTGCTCGACGCCGTCCGTCAGCCCAACACCGCGGAAATTTTCCTATTCGGATGGGAGGCCGACTTCCCCGACCCGGCGAATTTCCTCGACGTGCTCTTCTCCCGCCAGCAATGGGGCGCCAACAACGACACCTTCTATTACGACCCCCGGGTCGACGCGCTCCTGGTCGAGGCCGCGCCGCAGAGCAACCTCGAGAGGCGTTACCTACTCTACCGCGACGCCGAGCAGATCATCGTCCGCGACGCGCCGTGGGTCTTTCTGTACAATCCGGTGACGTGCGTGATTCGCCAGCCCTGGGTGCACGATTACGTGCTCAATCCGATGCGCCCGGCGCGGCTTGAAAAGGTGTGGCTTTCGCCCCATCGCGACAAGGAGTAATATTTTGCCTCTACCCGGCAACGGCCGTCCGCACTACGCGCGCGACGCCGAAATCCATCTGAAACGCGCCGACCCCATCCTCGCCCGCATCATCGGCGAGGTCGGGCCTTTGCGCATGACGCGCCGGCCCGAACGTTTTCAGGCGCTCGCCCGCGCGATCATCTTCCAGCAGCTCGCGGGAGCCGCCGCGACCGCCATCTACAATCGCTTCGTCAAGCAGATCGGCGGCGGCCGCTTTCCCACTCCCGCGCAGGTGCTCGCCGCGACCGACGACGCGATGCGCGCGGCGGGCATCTCGCGCGGCAAGGCGCTCTACCTGCGCGACCTCGCCGCCCACGTCCGCGACGGCGTGCTGAACTTCCATCGCTTCGCCCGGATGGACGACGAGGATATCATCGTCGATCTCACTCGCGTCAAGGGTATCGGGCGCTGGACCGCCGAGATGTTCCTGATGTTCAACCTGCACCGGCCCGACGTGATGCCCGGCGGCGACCTGGGCCTGCGCAACGCACTGGCCAAAGCCTATGCGATGGAGAAGCCGCCCACGCCCAAACAACTCGTCGAGTTCGCCGAGCGATGGCGTCCCTATCGCACCGCCGCCGCCTGGTATCTCTGGCAGAGCCTGCGCATAATCACGCCCGACACCCCAGCCACTCCGGCGGTTCGGAAAGCGCGCCCCCGGAAACCCACCCCCGCCAGGCCCGCCGCGGTCCGCAAGCCCGCCAAACGCGGCAAACCTGCCGCCCGCCGCAAATGAGCGCCGCACAACTATATCGCGACCGATAGTCGCCGCCGGTCTGGATTTTGTTTTGCCTGGCGCGCTATGGGTCCGCGGCGAAGCCCGCGCCGCCGTTTCGTCCGCCTACGCGCCTCGCGGTTACCAATCCCGTGCCGCGGAACCACGGACCCTGCATCCATTTGCCCGGACCGCAGCGCGCCAGCTCATGCTCGTCGCATACCAGCTCGTCGTCTCTCGTGATTCGGCAGGTCCAGTCGCCGACATCCACCACGTGCAGGAACATCATCGTCGTGTAGCTTATTTTTTCTCGCAGCTCGATCGTCTGTCCCTTCGCCCCCATCACGTCCCAGCGCTGCGAGACTCGCCCCGGATACTGCCCCTTCGCCATCGTCAACGTCAGCGGCTGGTTGCCCACTCGCCGAAAACACCATCGGAGCCTGATCGGAGTCGAACCCCCTGAAAACAGGTTCGGACATCCGCCGAGATATTCGAGACTCCCACCTCCGCTGCCGGCCCAGCATCCCTCGATCGCGCGCGGCACCCAAATCGTCTGTCCCTGGCTTCCGATGACGGGCAGCCGATCCGAATTACCTTGTTGCAACTGCGGCAGTGTCATTTCATTCGACGGCGACGGCGTCGCCGTCGGTGCAACGCGGCTCAACACCACCACGTTGTTGGTCTGCGCCGGCGGCTTTGCCGGCGCAACCGGCGGCTGATTCGAACTCGCCGCGGGCGTCGCTTGCGGCGACGGCAGGAGCACCTTGCCTGCGGGCTGGATACTCGGCGCCGACACCGCCGGGGCGGACGCTTCGATCTCCGACGGGGCCGCATTCCCCGCGGCGGTGACCAGGAACCGGTCCGGAATCATCGACCCTTCAAACCATCGAAAGCCCAGGCCGAGCCCGATTCCGACCGCAAACAGCGCCGCCAGTATCCCGGCGAGCATGCCCCAGTATGCGTTACGCCTCATCACCGGCCACATAAACTGGTAGCGCACCGCATCATGCGGATCGAGCGGCGCATCGCGCCACCCGGTAGCTTGCCTCCGCTAGCGCTCTCGCAAGCCCGTTTCTCGGGGATCATACGGCGGAGTTAACCTGCCCGAAACAGCCTGCTAACGCGGCGCCGCCGGGCTTTGCCTTAGAATATCCCGGTTCGATTATCCCGGAGAGGCAATCGGATGGCGGATTTCGATTTCGACCTGATCGTGATTGGCTCGGGACCCGCCGGCCATCACGCCGCGATTCAGGCCGCGAAACTGAGAAAGCGCGTGATGCTGGTCGAGCGCCGGCCCCTGGTCGGGGGCATCTGCGTCAATGTCGGCACGATTCCCAGCAAGACCATGCGCGAGGCCGTACTTTATCTTTCCGGCTATCGGGAGCATTCGTTCTACGGCGAATCGTACAAGGTCAAGGACAAAATCACCTTCCAGGATCTGCTGATGCGGGTCGATCCGGTCGTGCGCCACGAAATCGACGTGATGCGTCATCAGTTGCTGCGCAACGGGGTCGAGCTCGCGCATGCGGCCGCGGCCTTCATCGACGCCCACAGCCTGAACCTGAGCTTCGGTGAAGGCCGAGGTGCGCGCCTCGTCACCACCGACAAGGTAATTGTCGCGGTGGGAACCGAGGCCACGCGCGATCCGAGCATGCCGATGGACGGTCAGTCCGTGTACTCGAGCGACGACATCTTGCAGCTCCGGGAGCTTCCGCAGAGTCTCACCGTTATCGGCGCGGGCGTCATCGGATGCGAATACGCGAGCATCTTCGCGGCGCTCGGCGTGCGGGTGACGGTGGTCGACAAACGGCCGCGCCTGCTGCCCTTCGTCGACGCCGAGGTGATCGAGGCGCTGAATTATCATCTCCGCGAAAAGCGCGTGCTGTTGCGGCTGGGAGAAGAGGTCAGCCGGGTCGAAGTTATCGAGGAAATGGGTCGGCGGCGCGTAAAGACGAGCCTCGCGAGCGGAAAGCAGATCCTGAGCGACAAGGTGCTGTGCAGCGTCGGCAGGACCGGCGCGACCACGGGACTCAATCTCGACGCGGCCGGGGTGAAACCCGATTCGCGCGGCCGCATCCCGGTCAACGAGTTCTTCCAGACCTCGGCGGCCAACATCTATGCGGCCGGCGACGTCGTCGGATTCCCGAGCCTGGCCGCAACCTCGATGGAACAGGGACGGCTGGCAACCTGCCATGCCTTTGGGATCGAGACCAACCATTCACGCGGGCTCTTTCCATACGGCATCTATACGATTCCGGAAATCTCATTCGTGGGACGCAACGAAGAAGAACTGACCGAGCATGAAATCCCGTACGAGACGGGCAAGGCGTCATACCGCGAGCTGCCGCGCGGTCAGATCGTCGGCGATTCGATTGGATTCGTGAAGCTGCTGTTCCATCGCGAGACGCGCGAGTTGCTCGGCATTCATATTATCGGAGAGGACGCGGTGGAACTGGTCCATATCGGGCAGGCGGTGCTCGCGCTGGGCGGACGGATCGACTATTTCATCGACACCGTATTCAACTATCCGACGCTCGCTCAATGCTATAAGAACGCCGCCTTCGACGGCCTCAACCGCCTGACCACCTGACCGCGCCCGCGGCGCGCCGTCCGCCACGCTCCGCGAACCGCGTCAGCTAGCGGAGCGCGGTTGCCGCGCTCCGCTA
>DASPQS010000020.1:0-14301 GCA_035624865.1 Binataceae bacterium (SeqCode)
ACTCGCCCTTTCGCATGTCTGCGCTCGGCGCGACCGTTCCTGACCGGCCTCAACCAGTTCGGAGGTGCGTCAAAAACGCGGATTCGTCGTCCGCTCGCAGCCGGCGGAGACGCCTCTTATTTTCCTTGCGGGCCGACGGTCGGGCACCGCTCTTGCTGCCTTGGCTCCCGGCTCTTCCGACATAATCCGGCAACCGGCCCAAAGGGAGGCGCCTCGCTGCGTTTTCTTGTTACCGGTCGCCTTAAGCCCATCGGATAAATCCGGAGGATCTGTGCGCAAAATAGGCGGCAGGTGCCAACCAAAAGGGCGTTGCGTTGCGCCCAATTTCGTGACACAAAACGAAATCATCGCATTTCCGAGGACGCATCGTGTCCGGTACGAAGCTTGATAGATCGTATGGTGTTTAGAGCCACAGCCGTCGTGGCCCAGCTTCTGAAAAGATGAACTCAAGGGTGTGCCGTCCCTTAAGCGGCCAGGAGGAAGACGAGTCAGATGACTCCTAAGCAAGTTCTACAGATGATTAAAGACAAGGGCGCGGTGATGGTCGACCTCAAGTTCATCGACCTGCTCGGCACATGGCAGCATTTCACCGCTCCGATCAGTGAGTTCAAGGACGAGGGACCTTTCGAAGACGGCCTCGGCTTTGACGGCTCTTCGATCCGCGGCTGGCAGTCGATCGAGAGCAGCGACATGCTCGTCATTCCTGACTCTGACAGCGCCGTGATGGATCCGTTTACCAAAGATCCGACGCTGACCATGATCTGCAATATTCAGGATCCCATCACCCGCGCCGAGTACACCCGCGACCCGCGAAATATCTCGCGAAAGGCCGAAGCCTATCTCAAATCCACCGGGGTCGGCGACATAGCCTACTTCGGCCCCGAACCCGAGTTCTTCATCTTCGACGCCCTGCGTTTCGATACCACCCAGAACTCCAGCTACTACTTCATCGAATCCAACGAAGGTAATTGGAACAGCGGCAAGGAAACCGCGGTTAAGGGCGGCCTTAATCTCGGCTACAAGGTCAAGAATAAAGAGGGCTATTTCCCCGTCCCTCCCACCGACAGCCTCCAGGATATCCGCACCGAGATGGTGCTCGAGATGGAGCGCGTCGGCATTCGCATCGAGAAGCAGCATCACGAGGTCGCCACCGCCGGCCAGGCTGAAATCGACATGCGCTTCCAGTCGCTCACCAGGATGGCCGATTGGCTCACCTGGTATAAGTACATCGTCAAGAATGTGGCTACCCGCCACGGCATGACCGCGACCTTCATGCCCAAGCCGATCTTCGGCGACAACGGCACCGGGATGCATACCCACCAGAGCGTGTGGAAAGGCGAGACCCCGCTGTTCGCCGGTTCCGGTTACGCCGGAATGTCCGAATTGGCGCTTCATTACATCGCCGGCATTCTCCACCACGCTCCCGCGCTTGCCGCCTTCACCAACCCCGGCACCAACTCCTATCGCCGGCTCGTGCCCGGGTTCGAAGCTCCAATCAACCTCGCCTACTCCAGCCGTAACCGTTCGGCCTCCGTGCGTATCCCGATGTATTCGCCGTCGCCCAAGGCCAAGCGTATCGAGGTCCGGTTCCCTGACCCGACCTGCAATCCGTACCTCGCGTTCTCCGCGATGCTCATGGCGGGGCTCGACGGCGTCCAGCGCCGGCTCGACCCCGGCAAGCCGCTCGATAAGGACATCTACGCCCTCACCCCAGCCGAGCTCGCCGAGGTCCCCAGCATGCCCGCGTCACTCGAGGAGTCGCTCGCGAACCTCAAGCGCGACCACGAGTTTCTGCTGAAGGGCGACGTCTTCACCGAGGACCTCATCGAGACCTGGATCGAATACAAGATGGCCAAGGAAGTGAGCGCGATTCGTCTGCGTCCGCATCCTTACGAATTTTCCCTTTATTTCGACGCCTGATCTCTCCTCGAGCCTGACCTGACCTCCTGGTGACGGCGGCGAGCTTCGGCTCGCCGCCGTCGCTTTTCGCTCCTTCGCAAGGAACGTCCCTCCGCGGCGCATGCTTCGCATGTTGCGAATTGACGCATGAATCGTTACCAGCCGTCTGACTTAGCTCCCAGACATCTACAACAGTTTACGCAAAATATTTCGAGCTTTGCCCAATCAACGCATCCGCGGCACACTTCTCGCTTTAGATCAAGGATGAAATGCGGACGTTGTTGTTGATAGCGGAGACGGCCTTTGAACACAGGATTCCCCATGTTCAACATCTTCACCAAGCCGGTCCTCTTCTTTACTACCATCGCCTCAATGGCCCCCCTCCTTGCCTTTCCATCGTGGGCGTTCGTCGGCCCTCAGGGCTGGGTGCAGGAAGTCACCGCCGACGTGATGCCCACGCCGGATCAGGTTCGGAAGGAACTGGCTCAACTTAGCGAGACGGTGCGCACCGCCGAGTCAGTCTCCGTCATCAGCCCGACCGCCGAGCGCGAGTACATCGAAGCCAAAAATGCCTTCCGGACAGGTGATTATCTGGCCGCGCTCCGACACGCAGGCACGGCGCAGCGAGCGCTTCCCAAAATCCTGAACCCGGCCGACAGTAATCCCACGGCAAGATAACCGCCGACCCATCCCGGACGCCTCTTATGGTCCGCCGCGATGCCCCAGCTCGGGCGCCATCCGGTCAATCGAACCGCTTATCGCCAGATGATAAAGTTTCGTCCAACGCCGGCTCGCCCTTCTCGCGAAAGCGATGAAAACATGAGCCAGCCGCTGTGACGAAATGGCAATCATCGCGGACTCAGCCAAGACGCGCCCGGCTTTGCGGCCACCTCTGATCCTGTCAGCCGCGCTCGCCATTCTAGTTCTGATTCAGCCGTTGCCGTCGCGCCCGGCGTGGGCGCAAGGGCAGGGGAGCCATGGTTCGCCCGTCACAGCCTCACCAGGCGCTCCTTCCGCAGCGCCCGCCTCGGCTGCTTCAGCCGCTGCGGCCGCCACCCCTGTCGGTCCGGGCCGCGGCGCTGTTATCGCATATCTGAGCAAGGTGATCGGCTGGTACCGGCATCTTCAGGTCGAGCAGCGCCTCGCCACCGAGCCCGCCGAGATACTTTTTCTTGCCGACGACCGCCAGATGGCTGCGGAGGTCGTGAAACAGGCCTTCGAGTACGCCCGAGCTCAGGCTGCCCTGCTCAAGGGGGAGAACGATGCGCCCGGTTCCGCGAGCGATACGCACGCACCAAAAGCTGACGACCCACCGGCCGGCGTCGCTATCGCCCAAACCACCGCTCCAGATCTCACCGCCCTAATCAAGCGGCGGGACCAGGCCGATGCGGAACTCGAGGGTGCGCGTGCACGACTCGCGGATTTGCAAGCCGGCCTCGCGCAGGGCCCGCGCTCCCGGCGTGACGCCCTGAACCGGCAGATTGGCTCCATCGAGGGCGAAATCGACCTGGTGCAATCGCGCGTCGATTCCCTCAACGCGATGGTCGAATTCGAAACCAGCAGCGCTGGAGCGGGGCGTGCCAGCGCCGGACTCGAGGAACAGATCGACGAACTCGAACGTGCGCTTCCGCAGGACGCCGAGGCCGCGGCCGTCAGGCCGCAGGCTGCCGTCTCAACGGCCGCGGCTGCCCCGCCGCTGACGCAGGCGCCCGCGCCGTCCGGAATCTTCGGCCGCGTCGAGGGCCTCATCAAACTCCGGCAGAAGGAGCAAGCACTCTCGGACACGATCGATCTGACTGGCGAACTGCTTGCGGCAGTTGCCAAAGTGCGCGCGCCGCTGATTCAGGCACTTCATGAGATCGACAGCGAGGGGAGCGCTCTCGCCAGACGAGCGAATGCCAGCGACCTTGCGACTATCAAACAAAACAAGGCGGAGTTCGATAGGCTTTCCGAACGCCGCAAGCTCGTCGGAGCAGCCCTCTTGCCGCTGTCTAAACAGGTCGTTCTCCTCAACCTCTACGCGGAAAACGTCACGCGCTGGCGCGCAGCGGCACACCAGCAATTCAGTGAGACGCTGCGCAGCCTGATCCTGCGTTTGTTCGGCCTGGCGCTGTTGCTCGCGATCGTTTTCGCCGCTGCCTTCGTATGGCGCAAGCTGGCCTTTCGCTACGTTCAGGATCTCCAGCGTCGGCACCGGTTGCTCCAGCTTCGCCGTTTGACACTGATCGTTGTCCTCTTTTTCGTGCTGCTTTTTGATTTTGCCAACGAGCTCGGCGCGCTCGCGACCGTGATGGGACTTGCGGCGGCGGGTGTCGCGCTCGCGTTGCAGAATGTCATCCTGTCGGTGGCCGGTTACTTCTATCTGAGCGGGCGCTTCGGCATCAGGATCGGCGACCGCGTCCAGGTCTCCGGCATCAACGGTGACGTGCTCGAAGTCGGACTCTTCAAGCTCACCCTGATGGAGCTGACCGAAGATCAGGGCGCCCGCCAGCCCACCGGACGGGTGGTTGTTTTCCCCAATGCCGTCGTCTTTCAGCCCAATGGCAACTTCTTCAAGCAAGCGCCCGGCGCCAGCTTTACCTGGAAGGAACTGCGCCTATCTCTCGCGCCGGAATGCGACTATCGGCTCGCCGAAAAGCGGCTGCTCGAGGTGGTCAACGAAGTGTTTGCCCGCTACCGCGATATCGTCCAGCGCGAGTCCCGTGAAATGGAGACGATGCTGAATGTTCCGCTCGAGACCCCACGACCGCAAAGCCGCGTCTATCTGAGCGAGTCCGGCCTCGAGATCGTGATTCGCTACCCAGCGCAGATCATGGCGGCGGCCCAGACCGCCGATGAAATCTCGCGCCGCCTGGTCGACGCGATCAAACGCGATCCCGGCCTGAAACTTGTTGCGCGCGCCACGCCCTCGATTCAACCTGGCGCCGGGGAAGATGCCCCGGACGAAGCTCCCGCTGCGAACGGCGCGTCACAATCGAGCGCCGCGCCCAAACCCGCAGGCGCAGGTTCTATCGCGCATACCGCGGCCAAACCGTAGCCGCAACCCGGCGCGAGCGTATGGCTTCTACGCTAGAAGCCTATCGCCAGCCACGAGAATCCGTTGGTTACCTCCGCCGTCGCGCCGTTGACTCCCAGCATATCGCCGGGAACGTCGAGTACGAACGTCGCGCCGTTCTGGTTGTAGGAAACCACGGATACCACCGTGTTCATCCCGCCGGTCCTGAAATAGTAATTTGCTGCCAACGGAGGTATCAGTATCGCTGTAGGAAAGCGAATCGGCCAGCTGACCGCGTATTGAGTATCGTTGGGGATGCGCACTTGCCCCAGCGGATAGAAACCCCACTGAATGATTGCGACTACCGAACCGCGTTGGCTATCCGCGATCGGTATCCGCAGGTAGCCATTGGTCTGCAGCGCTCCGGTAAATCCGGCCGTAAAGGCTTGCAGCAGCCCGATGTTAGCGATGTTCGTATCCTGGCGTTGCTTGAGAAAGGCCGTGCGGTTGGCCAGCTGCTGATGCGGCTGGTTGCTGATGCCGATGCCACCGAAGCTCGCACCGGTTCCGGCGCCTTCCACCGGATCCGTCTGCCCAATTTCGTAGATCTCGTTTGCGGTGAACTCTGCGACGTCGATCAGTGTCGTCATGGTTGTGACCGTTCGCCCCTCGGTGGCGGCCTGAAGCGCCGCCTGTGCCCGCCGTTATGGAACATTTTTCGCCGGCGGCCCCGTGTCTGCGGCTGATAGCGTGGTGGCGCGCTAGAAGGTCAGCGTCCACGTGCCTGAATAATTTCCCGCGCCCGTATACGCGAACGCCGGGACGGCTACATGCGCGATCATCGGTCCGGGTGCGCTGTGCAGCGCCACCAGCGTCCAGACTGCTCCGCCGTCGGTAGTGGTGCCGCCCAGCGTGGTGGCCCAGACCGGCGCGCTCGCGCCGGTGGTGCCGGCAGTGGTGCAGCGCTGGATATTTCCGTTGCCATCGGCGATCAGGTTGCCGACGGATTGCGCCGTGCTCGCCGTCCATGACGGATTCGCTGTGCCCACCGCCGACGGCAGCACCACCGCGGCCGAATTCGCGAACAGGCCGAGCTCCTCGACCGTGATGCCGTTGGCGCCGTAGTCAGTCGTCTGGAGTGAGTAGTTGAATTGTACGCTCCCGGGCGACGGGAAACTGGTCGCCCCGATAGCGTTGTAATAGGCGGGCGCGGCTCCAAGCCCGGTGTCGCCCGCCGACGGCGCCGCCGCTCCGGATCCGAACCCGATTGCGGTGACGTACTGGCCGGCCGTCACGCCCGCGATTAAATTCGCCAGCAGCGGCAATCCCGAGTTCACGAAGAGGTTTTCCGCCTCCCACAGGAGCCGCCCGCGCTTGTATAGTCTGACTATTCCTCTTGGTCGCATCGAGTCCTCTTGAAGGTCTAATGTTTACCGGCTTTGTACTTCGAAACGAAAGCCTGCAGAGCACGTATGTGAAGCGCTTCCGATTATTCTCCTGCCGCAATCGGGTTGCCGTTGACGATCACTCCTGAGTCGGCCACCGCCGGTTCGTTCGCTCCATAGCTCACACCAATGTGGTGGAAATGAGCGTCGTAGACCGGGGCGATGCGCTTGGTATCGGCCAGCGCCCACGCCGGTGCGCTTACCACGTCGGCAGGAATCGGCGCCGCGTCTTTCTGCAGGAAGATGGATCGCACGAAGTCGTCCGGCGCAGGTGCCGAATCCGCGATCGGCGCCGCGCTGAACCACAGCGAGTCTAGCTGCGACCGCGTCGGCTTGAAGAAATTGATCGCCCCGATTGCCCGCAATGCCTCGCCGTTTGCGACCGCCTGGCCCGTTGCCAGATTGATCACGGCCCGAAACACCGCCCAGCCCTGGTTCGCCGGCCACGCCGTTCCGTTCCAGCGCGACTGCCCCTCGAGCAGCGTGATGCTGCTCCATCCCAGCGCCGACAGCGCCGTCTTGACGGCGTACGGTGTCCCGCGCGTTTGATGCAGCGGAATCGCAGCTTTGAGCAGCGTACGCCACGAAGCCGGGTCCGACGGTCCCGCCCCGCTCTGAGACGAAGTGAGGGTGTCGATGTCCGTCAGCGCATCGATGTTCGTCAGGGCGTCGATCGACTCGCTTACGTTCGCGCCTACCTGCCACTCCGGCGCCAGCATGTCGAACTGCCATGCCAGCAGCAGCAATGCGCTGTCCGGCACCGAATCCAGCCGGTACACCAGAATCGGCGTCAGATCGAGTGCGCCCAGCCGCTCGATCAGCGCGAGCAATGACTGGCTGCGCAGGTCGTTGATCGACGGCTGAATCGTCAGTTGCGCCATCTTTCCTGTCCCGCCCCTGCCCGGCCGCTAGCTCCGGATCGGTCCGGTCGCCTGTATGAGCGAAATCGCAGTGCAGTTGGCCCATTGGCCCGGGGAGAGCGGCGTATAGGCCGGCGAGGTCAGCGTGACTTCGTACACCCCGGTGACCGACAGCGCCTCCACTATCTGGCTTGGCACGATATCGCGCTGAATCCGTGATGCCAGGGCAATCGCAAAATTCTGCACCGCCGCGTTAGCTGCCGCCATCGTTGATACCGGCTCGGCGTCCGAGTACAAGGTCACGGTTCCCCCGATCTGATAATCGGTCTCGGTCACCGGCAACGCGTTAACCGTGTCGGTCAGCGGACGCACGGTGTCGGCGTTCAGCACGGCCTGAACCTTGCTCAGCAAGGCCGCACTCGCGATCCCCGAGCCGTTAGGGGCGGTCGCCGGCTGCTGCGTGATAGGTCCCGTCAACACATAAACGTTCACCTGCCCAGGCGCCGGCGAGGTTACTTGCGCGTCGACGATCGCGGGGTCGGCGCTCAGCGCGTAGTAGCGATACGCACCGATTGGCCCGGCCACGCTGAACCGGTTCGGCGCCGCCTGAATTCGAGCGCGCAAATGGTCGTCCGTCTCGGGCGCGGAACCCCCGGCGCTCACGGTCGTGTTCGTTACCGCTTCGACCAGCACGCTCGGATTCAACTGCACGTTGACCTGCGCGACGAGATATCCGTTGGCTCCCGCGCCCGGAGCGGTCGCCGTCGCGGCCACGCTGGCGCTGGTTTGTCCAGCCGGGATCGTGAGCGCCTCGTTGGTCGCGAACGCGAACTGGCCGTCATTGGTGCCAACCTGGGTACCGGCCGGTATCGTGTACGCAACGCTAAGCGCGCTCGCGAGAGTGAACTGCAGGGTCGTGACGGCGCCCTGGGCCGGTAGCCGGGTCACGCCCAGCAGTTGCCCCAGGTAGTCGATCATCGGGAAGATTGCGTACGCCAGCAGATTTTGCTGCCCGGCATACTGGATCGCGTTACGCGCCAGCGACTCGCGATACGCATAGAGGTTGATCAGCAGGCGCTCCACCTGTGCCGGCATCAGCGTCCGGCCCGCCGCCGCCTCGAATGCCGCAATCATGTCCGCGAGAATCAGGTTCGGATCAAGTCCGTCGGCATCGCTGAGAAAAACCGGCGGAGGCAGAGTCGGTATTCCTGTTCCCATTACTTATTCCTTCGCATTGAGTATTGTCGGTGTCGGCTGTCGCCGCGGCGGAGATTTATCTCTGAGCGGCGCCCATATTTTCAATGCTGTGCCTCAAGCGAGCCCCGGTGTCGGGATCTTGATCGTCGTGGCCTGCACGGGCAGGAACGGAGGCGGCGCCGTCCCGGTTCTGCTGAGCCTGAGCCGCCAGCTTATTCTCACCTCGAGATGGGCTCCCGATTGCGTGCTGTCGTCCGTGACCGGCAGCGCCTTCACTCCCGTCAGTGTCACCCGCGGCTCCCACAGGGTGATAGCCTGGGTCACTTCGCGAACAATCGCCGGAATTGCCTCGTTGATCGGATAGTCAATATATTGCCAGATGTCCGCGCCGAACATCGGGCGGAGCGGGTCGCTGCCCTTCGGTGTCGTCAGGATTATCCTGATGCATTGATCGACGTCGCTGGCGCCCTGCACAACCTGGCCGAGTCCCGACCCCGCCGTGCCGGGCGCATCCAGTGCCAGCGACCAATCCGCCGAACTGATATCGGCCAGCGTGAAAACTCCCGCTTCCATCGGTTAACTTCGCTCCTTGCCTCGAAATCCGCAAACCCGTGGAGCCGGCGCGAGGGCAAAATGCATCGCCGACTCGCTACGTATCCTAATCCGCCAGTACATTGGTGCTCGCGCTCACGATCGTCCCGCTGCCCGCAGGGCAGGTCACGCTATCGCCCAGGCGCGCGACCCCCTTGAGCGCTCCACCGCCGAGCTGGATCTGGCCGGATGCCGTGACTTTGACATTGCCGTTGGGGTCGATTGTTATTTGAGCGCCGTTCGCCGCTATAGTCACCGTGCCGCCGCCGGGAATACTCACTTGCAGCGCGTGCGAGGCCCGGTTGTATTCGAACGCGGCTCCGTCCTTGCAAGAGAGATGGAGCGCGTCGGGATTGTTCACGGGAGCCGTGTCCGCGGTTGAGTAGACCGCGCCGACCACTGCGCCATCTTCGTCATGCGCGTCCATTAGGCATACGACCTGTTCGCCGATGTCGGGAATCCAATAGGCCTTGTCGTTCTGAGCCTTGGGCACGATAACGGGCAGCCACCAGCTCTGCATTTGATCGCGGTCCGGGAACGCTACGCGCACCCGGCATCGTTGGGTGTCCTGGACCTTGACGATCCCTACTCTGAAAGCCGCGCGGGTATCTTCCGGTTCGCGATCACGATAGCCGTGCATGATTCACCCCACCCGCCGGAGCTGAACTTCCGTCGTGTATCCGGATGTTCGGCTCACCCGATGGCGCGCGATCTCTATCAGGTAAATGCCGTCGTGCGCGCCGAAGCCTCCGATTGTTGCGGTGTTGCCCGCGCACAGTGCCGGATTACCCGGTAGCTCCAGTCCAGCGGTGGTTTGCAGCATGTTCGAGGTGTGCAGGGCGCTCTGCGCCTTGAGCAGCGCTTGTTGCCCGTTTTCGCAGCGCACGGCAAGCTTAAGCGTATCTCCGGTCGGGGACGTTGGGGTCGCATCGACCGTATGCGTTATCAGTTGCTTGGAACCAGGATCCTGGTAGCTGACTTCCGCAGCCTTATAGATCCGATGAGTCTTGCTTCGAAAGCCACCTCGCAGGAGATCGGAGCGGGAAATAGACACAGACGGAGCCCGGGCCTCCACCGCCGCGCGATCGTAAAATACCATCTGCGCGCCGCGGATGGTGAAGTCGTAATCGTGTGTGCGCGCCAGGCGATGGACAAACTCGAGATCGCTCTCGCGCGACTGGGTGACGCGGGCGAACGCCGGATTGATCATTCCCGCTGCCGCGACCACCGAGAGGTTGTACTTTCCGGCGACTGCGCTTGCTATTTGCATCAGCGTCTGATTCTCATACGCCACGCTGTTGCGGGTCCGCATTGCCGGCGTGATATATGCAGCGAGACAGCGTAAGTGAAAGGTATCGGGAGGCAGATTAAATTCCAGGTCGTCGACCTGGAAATCTCCGCATGGCAGCAATGGCTCACCCTGGTAGCCGATCATCAGGTTGGTGAGGTCGCCTTCCAGCGGACACCAGGGACCCTGCCAGCGCCTCTCATGGTCTTCCAGTTCGACTTCGATTTCTCCCGCCGCCCCGCTCAGGCGATCCGTATAGATGATCTCCAGTACCATTTGCGAGATATCCGCGGTGATATTTACGCCCTCATAAGTGAGTATCCATTGAGGAGCGCGGACAGGATATGCAAATAAACCGGCCATTCGGCATCAGCTCTCGCGTGGCGTCGCTTCGCCGTATACTGAAAACTCCATCGCCTCCCGAGTCAACCCGCTGCCTCTACGGGGAACGTTTAGGGAGGCAGGTCAGCAGGGAAGACTGGTGTCATCTGTAGTATAGGAACTCCGATCGAAAGACCCGCTTCGAATACCGGCTCGATCGGAGTGCGCGGATTCGCTATGACGATCGGCGAAAAGAGGGTCGGATCGCCATAGTAAGTCCACGCGAGCGTATCCCATCGTTCGCCCGCCGTGGTTATATGGATCAGAAATTGACTAGCCATTCTCTGGGATATCTCACGTAGGCTGAAGCCTTTTCAATTGCCTGGTTAACCTTGGGCCGAATCCCCGTGGACCTCGAGGCTTATCGGCCGCTCCGTACGATGGCTGCGGCCGGGACATCAAGCGGCAGAATGCCCAGAGGCGCCGCGCCTGCCGGCGGCGGATTGTTTAATATCGGAGAAACGCCCGGACCCGCAAGCGTCGGTGCATTATACACTACCGCAGGTGCCGCCGGCGTGCTTGCGATGCCGGACGGTGCCGAATAGGGAATCGGGCCGGTGGGGCCCCCTGCTGCCGCAGCCGCGATCCCGATCGGAGTGAAAGCCGGCCGTAGTAGCGCACCGGAGTTGACCGCGTCGGCCAAGGGCGATTCCTTTAGTTCCACCTGTACAGCGATCGCAATTGGACTGCCATCCGCGGCTGTATGACGATATATAGTTCGCATCGAGATCACGACAAAGTATCCCCGATGGTCGCCGTTGCCGAAGATCAATGCGCGGGCGCCGTGATCGGCAGCGGCCGCCAAAAGCCCCGCGCTCTGAGCCGTGGGATCCGTATATGACGCGTGGAACAGCATCGCGATCGTGATCGTTTCGAGGCCGTCTCCCACCCACTGCAGGCGCGCAACGTCCTCGATGACCCGATGCTCGGCGTAGTGCCACCGCCGAGCGGACTCGAGGCTCTCGGGCGAGTCGAGCAATTCAAAGAATATTTCACCGAATGTTGCGAACATTGACTGGGTGCGCCTCGACGTGCGTGCGATACTCAGCGGCCAGCCAAATTATGCCATTGAGCTGATCTGCTAATGCCATATCACTAATGTCATAGTTCGGTTCGACTTCGCTTTGCGTATTCGCGGTCGATGATATTTGCGAGCTCATGGCCGTGACGCGCGATTGCATCCAGTAGGCGTCGCTCAACGTCATGTACGTCCGAGCTGCCCTGGACAACCAGCGTCGGTGAATAATTGACTACGATCGCTTGTGCTCTTGGATTGGCAGGAGTGCGCTCTTGTGCGGATTGCGGCGGCACTGCTGTGGTGGAAGTCAGGCTTGCCGGGATCGGCAGGAATAGCTGAGTCATGCCGGGGTTGTTTCGCTTTGCAAGATCGTGCTGAAGGCTATGACCAATTCTCGCCAACGATCGGCGCATCATCTCGAATAGGTAAAGCGCTTGGCCCTGGCCGCGCGCTGCTGCGCGCTTGTCACGTCCCGCCGCGATCGAACCCGCGGCCTTCAATAGCTTGGCGAACCCGGTCAGGCTGCGAAGGGAAGGCGACCACTTGCGGCTCCACCCCCGATCGTGACCGAGGTGTGACGCGCGGCGCGCGTCCCAAGGTGCGGCGTTCTCGCGCCGGGGCGGGCTGAACGATGCCAGGGCGCTTGCGCTCCTTCCCGGCAGCGCGGGGATGAGGCTCCGATTCGTATTGCTGCGGCGCCGTCTCCCTGCCCCTTGCGCCTGTCTGCGCCTCGCAGCCGGGCCGGACTGCATCGCGATCACCCGCCCGGAGGTAGCCGCGCGGCGCGCCCTTGACCCTGTTGCGACGCGGAGCGCAGTGGCTATCGCAGCCCAGGGATCGCTCGGGTGCGGTACCGTTGGCGGCGCGGAGGTAAGTCGTTCCGGTCGGGGCGAGCGCAAGCGTGCTTTTCGATCCTCGATGTTCGAGCCGGCGAGCGAGTGCGGCGGGTGGGTGTCTGCGGCTGGCCGCGGGCGTGCGCAAACTGCCGGCGATAGCAAGTGTGATAGTAAGTTGGAGATCGCACCGGCCACCGGCGCGCCACCGAAGTGCAGTTGTCGTTGCCATGTGCGGCTCGCTTCGAACGCCGAGTTATCCGTCCTGACGTTATCCTCGGGACGGTCGCACCATGGACTCAGGTTGCCGCGCACGCGCGAACCAAAATTCGCGATCGCTCGAAGACCTCTCGCAGTTGCGCTGAACCGCCCCATCGCGGCACTCGCGCCTTGGCCCAGCGCGGCGGCACGCGCCGTCAGCCGCGCGATTCGTTGCGCCCTCGCGTCGCCTCCGACCGCCGTCACGCTGGCGCCCCCGATCTTGTCGCGATCGTTGCTCACCGGTTGCGCCTTATTCCTTCGTTCGCTCTGCGCGCGGAGTATTCTCGCGCGGCTTGGCCAGTGCGACGCGCAGCGCACGGCCCATCACTTCCGCGCCGTCGAGCTCGCCGATCGCCGCCTCCGCGTCCTCGGCCGTCATCATGTCGACGAAGCCGAACCCACGCGAAAGCCCGGTCCAGCGATCCTTCATCACTTCCGCCTGCTCGACTCCGCCCACCCGCGCGAACACTGCCCGCAGCCCGTCATCATTCAGTTCGAAGTTGAGATTTCCTGCGTAAACGCGCCTGCTCATATCGACCTTCCGCCTGATATGGACATTACTCAGTTGATTCAATCGCCGCCGGTTCGGCTTCTCGCCGCGATATGCTCCGCCGTCACCGCTGCCCAATAAGCGAGTTCCTCCAGTTCCATCGCCGCTAGCTCCGCGTGCCGGAATCCGAATTCGATAAGCCCGGCGAGTGTGCCTGGTCCGGGGAGTCCGCCGGCGGAGTTCCCGCCGGCGGCAGAAAATTTGCGTCCCCATCGCCTCCGACCACCTCGGCTTGCAGCGCCAGCACGTCCTCGAGATCCATCGACAGCACGTCTTCGTAAACGATCGGCCTGCCCTCGATCTCCGCGAGTTCCGCCACCAGCGCGAACGACACCGCCAGCGGCTCGGGATTCCCCGCAGCCGCTCGATGGGCTCGCATCAGATCGCGTCCTTTTCCCCGCCGGATCGCCGCTGTGCGTCCCGACGGTAGCGTGATACGCCTGACTTCCTCGCTCATCGGATCTCCTTTACGGAACTTGCCAATTCAGGGTATGCAGGGGCCGGACGGAAGCAGGAAACGAACGGTACGGGAACTCCGAGCTCCGATGCTACGGCCGGCGGGATTCCTGCAGCCGCCGGCCCCCATACCCGGTTGCCTCTATGATGATTAGTCATTCGGACCGGACCTCGCGACGCGCGCTGTCTCAACCTCCGAGATTCGACCTGAACTGCGCAAGCTGGTCGACGCCGTTGACCACGTAGATATTGGCGAGTACGTCGTACAGATGGATCTGCGTGCCCGCCACGTATAGTTCCGAATGGTAGACCGTGATGGTCGAAGTGGAATCAACGTTCTCATGCTGGCGGAAGACCAGGGCGCCCGCGTCCTTGAATACTCCTGTCATCAGGTAGACGACGGGCAATTCGGCGCTTCGGCCCTGGCTCGTGTACTGCTCCACGTTCCCCCGCACCTGGAACGAATGCGAGGCGAACGGAGCTGCGGCTACGCTCAAGGCCTCCGGATAGAGCGAGGCCCACTTGAT
>DASPQS010000021.1:0-8335 GCA_035624865.1 Binataceae bacterium (SeqCode)
TTGGCATGCACTACCGAGACTGAGAAGCGGGGCGAGGCTTGAGTCGGGCGCGCCAAACGCACGGTGGTAGCGCGACTCGTCGAGTGAAGTCGCGCGGATAAAGCGGCTGCGCTCGTTAGCGAGAACCGCGCTTACGCGCCGCGCCACCTCGGCGTGCAATTCCGGCTCGGGTTCGAGTCCCGCGATAAGGTCCGCTACCCCCACCCCATGCACGCCGCCCAAGATACATTCGACAAAGTAGCCGACCTGGCCGTCGCGGTCGAGTTCGAGCGTCCTGACACCCAGCGCTTCGGGCAAGGCCAGCAGGCGATCCATCCCGAACTCGTTGCGTTTGGAGCGGACCGCGGGATCGCCGCTACCCTCATAGCCCGACCCGATCGCGGCGATGGCGACGCGGCCGTCTTCGAGCGGGACGGGATGGAAAATGTAACCGTGGGAAGTGTAGCCAACCATTTCGCGCAGCGCGGAACGGTAGGCGAGCAGGTTAAAGCGTGTGCGATCAGCGACGGCGAGCAGCAATTCACCGAGGGGACGCCCCGCCCGGTCGGCAAGGTCAAGCAATTCGAGAAACTTGGCCGGCTCGTATTCCTCGCGGCGCGAGATAAGCGGAGCCCATTCGCGATCGAACACCAAGCCAAGCGCGCCGATCTCGCCTTGTGATCGATCACTACCGGCACGCGCAGTGATGGGTTGGTCAGCGCGCGTGGGTTCGAGATCCATCGCCAGGTAACTTCCGTGGCTGGAGGGCTTGGCGAGACCGCGGCGGGCGTTGCGCAAGGAGACCGGAAAAGCGTCGCGCGCGATCAGTTTGCTGCCGCCACCTCGGCGTTCGGCGAGCATCCCGTAGCCGCTCAATAATGAGCCATAACCGATCACCAGGAGAGTTCGATTCGGAGCAACCGGCAACGCGAATTTCCTCCCACAATAGCAGTCAGGCACGACGGAGGGGGAACCGTCGGTCCCCAGCTTCCGCTGCCTCTGTTGAAATAGTAGCGGGTGGGTGAGGCCGGATCGACGGCCTTCCCGCTTGAGCCCGGCCCGCGCGGTCAGAGTTTTGCGGCATCGTTGGCGATGCGTTCGAGGCCGCCCTTGAGCTTCACGGGGTCCGAAGACGGCGGGCCAAAGACCACGCGAGCTACGCCGACGTCCTGAAGCGCTTTAAGCGCATCGGGTTTCGCCGAACCCATCGCTGAGAATTCGATTGCATCGGGATTGCGGCCTGCCTTGCCGGCTTCGGCGCGGACCTGAGAAAAGATCTCCTTGAGCTTGCCCGGGTCGGTGACGGTCGGGAAGAAGCCGTCGCCGAATTTACCGGCGCGACGAGCGGCGGCGGCCGAATGGCCACCGACGTGGATCGGAATACCGTCCTTTTGCACCGGCTTGGGGAAGCTCTTTACGTCGTGGAAATGAAAGTGTTTGCCGTGGAACGACGCGACCGGCTCGCGCCAGACCGCGCGCATCGCTTGAATCGATTCGTCCGTGCGGGCACCGCGCGCGTGGTAGTCGACATCAACCGACTCGAACTCCTCTTTCATCCAGCCGCTGCCGATACCGACCATCATACGGCCCTTCGAGAGCACATCGAGCGTCGCGAACTGTTTGGCGAGATACAGTGGATGGCGCTGCGGCAGAATGATGACGCCGGTCGACAGCTTAAGTTTGGTCGTCAGCGCCGCGGCGTAGGCCAGCGGAATCAGCGGGTCGGGGATAGGCACGTCATCGCCGCCCGGCATTTGCCCGTCCTTCGATCCGGGATAAGGCATGTGCGGCTGCGGCACGACTACGTGCTCGACCGTCCAAATCGATTCGAAACCGAGATGCTCGCAGTCCCGCGCGAGTTCGGCAAACAGTTCCGGCCGGCTAAACTTGCCAGAGTTGGCGAATATGATTCCGATTTTCATGGCCCTCACCGTTCTGTTACGGAAAGCAGATACATCTAGACCCGGGCAATCACTTCATTGCCGATCTTTTCCAGCCCGCGCGTCAGGCCCTCCTTGTCGAAGGCCGGGGGAGCGACGACGACGCGGGAAATACCGACATCGGCGAACGTTTTGAGCGAATCCACGGCCGCGCGCCCGACGCATGAAAGTTCAATCTTATCAGCGTCGCGTCCAGCCCTATCCGCCTCAGCGCGCATCAGCGCGAACAGCTCGTTGAGCTTCGGAACATCACTGACGGCCGGAAAGAAGCCGTCGCCGAGCCGGCCCGCGCGGCGTGCCGCTGCCGGAGAGTGGCCGCCGATATGAATCGGGATTCCGTTGGTTTGAGCGGGCTTGGGGAAGCTTAGCACGGGGCCGAAGTCGAAGTGCTTGCCGTGGAAATTTGACGGATTGTCGCGCCACAGAGCGCGCAGCGATTTGATCGCCTCGTCGGTGCGGGCGCCACGCGCGTGAAAGTCGAGGCCGAGTGCCTCGAACTCCTCTTTGAGCCAGCCCGAGCCGATGCCCAGAATCGTGCGGCCGCCGGAAAGAAGGTCGAGCGTCGCCATCTCCTTGGCCACGTACAGCGGATGGCGTTGCGGCAGGATCACGACGCCCGTGGCGAGCCGGATCCTTTTCGTCACGGCGGCGGCGTAAGCCAGTGGCAGCAATGGGTCGGGGATCGGGACATCTTCGCCGCCGGGAATTTTGCCGTCCTTCGAGTAGGGATAGGGCGTCTGATATCCCTTCGGGATTACGACGTGCTCGACCGTCCAGAGCGACTCAAAGCCGCACTGTTCCGCCTTCTGCGCGAGATGGGCGAGCAGGTCGGGGTTGCTGAATGGGCCGGAATTGACAAACATCAACCCGAGTTTCATCGGATAGGTTCACCTCGCCGGTGGTGTTGAGCGTCTCGATATTTAGCGCGGCTAAGGCGGATAGGGAAACGCTTCGGTTGCGCGCTAGGACAGGCGATATCACGCCGGCGGCGTAATCCGACCAGGCCCTCAGCTTGATAGGGTGCGGCGCGGCGACTATTAGGAAGCATATGGATATTGGGAAAATCGGCGTTTGGTTCTTTCTTGATGCGATGACGGCGGCGGAAAGCGTCGAGTTCGCGCGCAGTGCGGAAAAACTCGGCTACGGCGCGTTGTGGATACCGGAGGCGGTCGGACGCGAACCGTTCGCTCATTCGGCCTACCTGGCGGCGCACACCGAAAAGATCGTCTTCGCCACCGGAATCGCGAACATCTGGGCACGTGATCCGATCACGATGTCGGCGGCGTCGCAGACCGTCGCCGAACTCTCGGGTGGCCGCTTCCTCCTGGGCATCGGGGTCAGCCACAAACCGCTAGTGAGCAACCTCCGAGGGCATAGCTACGAGAAGCCCTACAGCTACATGAAGGAATACCTGCCCAAGATGAAAGGTGCGCTCTATCGGGCGCCGAAGTCCAAGGAAGAGGTGCCGGTCGTGATCGCGGCGCTTCATCCAAAAATGCTCGCGCTCGCGGCGGCCGAGACCAGCGGAACGCACACATATTTCGTCCCGCCGGAACATACTGCCAAAGCGCGCGCTGCGATTGGACCGAAGCCATGGATTTGTGCGGCCCAAGCGGTAATCCTGGAATCGGACGCCACCAAGGCGCGGGCAATGGCGCGCACTTACATGAAGACGTATGTGCCACGGCTCCCCAATTACACGAACAACCTGAAGGCGCTGGGATGGAAGGACGCGGACTTCGCGAACGGATGCAGCGATGCGCTGGTGGACGCAATCGTGGCGTGGGGCAGCGAGCAGAAAATTCAGGATCGGATCGACGCACATCTCAAGGCGGGCGCCACGCACGTCTGTATTCTGCCGTTGCGCGCGGACAACGAATCGTTGCCGGATCCTCGCGCGATGGAGGCCTTCGCGCCGGGAAAGTAGCGGCAGTTGGCAATTGGTAAAGCAGGTTGGGGTGGCTTGATGCTGATCGCGCTGGTGTGCGCGCTTTCAGGATGCGGTCCGTCGAGCGAAGAGGCGCAGCGTGCAGCGGCGCAGGCCCAGCATGCCCAGGAGAGCGCCGAGCATGCACAGGAGGCGGCGGACAAAGCTCGCGCCGCTGCCGAGCAGGCGCAGATCGCGGCTGAACGCGCGCGCAAGGCGGTCGACGAAGCTACTCGGGAGATTAATCGCGCGGCCGCTCATATCGAGCAAATCAACCGTGAGCGCGAAACAGAGGGCGACTGAACCCGCGAGCATGTAACATTCGCGCGCTTGCGCGGTTTGTCGCCGTCTGCCATAAGGCGACGAGATCGGCGCGTCGCGTCAAGGGGGCAAAATTCCAGCAAAGGGAGTCGCATAGCCATGAAGCTTTACAACATGAACCTTTCGAATTTCGCGACCAAATCACGAATCGTGGTGTATGAGAAGGGCGCCAACATCGAGATCGCCGCGATACCGGGTGGCAACAACAAGTCGCCCGAGTACCTCAAGATCAACCCGCTGGGTAAAATCCCTTGCCTTGACGCCGACGGCTTGATTATCCCCGAGTCCGAGACCATCAACGAATACCTCGAGGAAAAGTTTCCGAATCCTCCACTGCTCCCAAAAGGCGCCGAGGCGCGCGCGAAAGTGCGAATTTTCACCCGGATGCATGACCTGTACATCGATCCGCCGTTACGCGCTCTCTTCGGTCATCTGAATCCCAAGAGCCGCGACGAAAAGGTGGTGACCGAGAAGCTGGCGGAATTGCAGACGCGATTGGATCAGCTCGAGGGCATGCTGGCGCCCGCTGGAAGTTACGCGGCCGGCGCGGAGTTTACTCTGGCAGACTGTGCGCTGGCGCCAACGACTTTCTTCCTGGTCAATATGCTGCCGGGTTTCGGTGCGAAGTCGGCGCTCGAGGGACGTCCCAAATATGCCGCATGGTGGAACAAAGTGCAGGAACGGCCATCAATTAAGAAAGCGCTGGCTGAGATGGCAGAAGCATTGAAGGCTTTCATGGGTGGCGGCCGTTGAGTCGACTGCAGTAAAGCGCGACTTCTGGCAAAGGGGCGGAACCATGGTTCCGCCCCTTTTGTCTTTTCCGAGGGGTGGGGGCACAGCCCTTTCAGGCTGCCTTCTTGCGTGATTTCTTGCGGAAGTGCGGTATAACCTTGTCGGCGAAGAGCTTCATCGAGCCGCGGATTTTCTTGGGATCGATTCCCGGTAAGGCAAGGCC
Organism: Binataceae bacterium (SeqCode); assembly: GCA_035624865.1. Lineage (GTDB taxonomy): Bacteria > Desulfobacterota > Binatia > Binatales > Binataceae > JASHZA01. The sequence continues at coordinate 5,123 of DASPQS010000021.1, forward strand.
GAGCGCCAGGTGCGTCGAATAAGACTCCATGGCCTCAATCTGTTTGACGGCGTCATCGGGGGTTCCTACCAGTAGATCCAGAAACGAACTCGATTCAGCGGCCTTGCGCAATTCGCCAACGGGCGGCACCTTTGCGAAACTTTCGTCGCCGGGAACGTCACTCGCCTCGGCGATCCACTGTCCGTAGCGCGTCAGCAGATACTGGAGCCCGAACTCACACTCGTCCCACGCTTTCTCCTTCTTCGCCGCGATAAAGCCGAAGCGCAACTGCGCGATGTTGAATTCGGCAGGATTGCGTCCCGCTGCGCGCAGGGCCGCGCGGTAAATCTCCGCCTGATGCTCGCCGGTGCCCGCCAGGTGATAGCCGTTGCGCGCGGCGCGTTCGGTTGCCGGACGCGATCTGGCCCCGATCCAGATCGGCGGATGCGGCTGCTGGACCGGCCTGGGATAGAGCGTTGCGTCGCGGACGGTGTAGCACCTGCCTTCAAAGGTGAAGTTCTCTTCGGTGAAGGCGCGACGCACGACTTCGACACCTTCGCGCAGGCGGCGGCTGCGCTCTTCTCGGGGCACGTTGAAGCCTGAAAACTCGCGCGGAACATAACCCTGGCCCAGTCCGAGATCGAAGCGGCCGTTGGAGAGCACGTCGACGGTGGCTGCGTCCTCGGCGACGTGCAGCGGGTTGTGCAACGGCATCAGAAGCACGAAGGTGCCGATGCGGATTTTTTTGGTGCGCGAGGCGATCGCAGCAGCCAGCGGAATCATGCTGGGAGAGTAGCCGTCATCGACGAAGTGGTGCTCGGTAAGCCAGATCGTGTCGAAGCCAAGATCCTCGGCCTCGACGCACAGGTCGATGTGTTTGCGGTAAAGTTCGGAGTAGGAAAGCTCGTTGCGTGAGGAATTGCGAAACGACATCAGAAGACCGAAGTTCACCTCTGTTCCTCCTTGCAGGCCGGCGCGGCGGGAGACGCGCTCGTTTGGAGTCCGGGCGGTGGCGGGTGCGAAATACTCGCCTTTCCGCGGCGTCCTTACAATTAGCCGCGACTTACGCAAAACTCCAGCAGCGAGTCCCAGCTTACGACAGGGAGCCGATGGCATCGCGATGGATGAGCAGGTAGACGGGGGAGTAATACAGTTCGTACCGACGGTCGAGCGTATCGTTTACGGCATCGGCGCACTCGATACGATCGGCGCCGAACTCGAGCGCTTGGGCTCGCAGCGACCGATGATCGTAACTGCCCGATCGCTCGAGGGTGGCAGGCTGGTGCAGCGGATCGCTGCGCCGATCGGAGGGAGGCGCGTGATCACCTTCGCCGCGCCCTTCGAGCACGTACCGATCGAAAGCGTCGCGATCGCAGTTGCAGCCGCGCGGCAGCACGATGCCGACGCGATGGTCGCCGTCGGCGGCGGCAGCGTGATTGACGCGGCCAAGGCCGCACGCCTGTGTATCGCCGCCGGGCTTACGACCGCGGATGATCTCGCGACCTTCATGGAGCATCCCGGACCGCTTATCAACGGAATGATTCCGCAGCTCAGCATCCCGACGACCTTGGCAGGCGCGGAATACACGCGCAGCTTCAGCGCGACTGATTTTGCGCGCGGCGTCAAGCGGTCATACACGAACAGCGCTGTCGCGAGCCGCGGAATTCTCTATGACCCAGGCGCGACGCTTGAGACACCGATACGGCTGTGGCTCGCCTCGGGTGTGATGGCACTGGATCATGCGGTCGAGGTGTTTTGCGCGTCCTCGCCTCACTTCGTGGGCGACCCGCTCAAGCTGGCCGCCGCCCGCGGGCTGATGACGGCTCTCCCCCGTACGGCAGCCACCTTCAACGATTGCGAGGCCCGCCTCGAGTGTCAGGTCGCAGCCTGGATGGCGGATCACTCTCCGCTTCGGGCACAGCCGCTCAAGCCGGCTGCCGCGGCCCTGCCGAGCCATGCGCTCGCCTACGAACTCGGCGCGCTGTGCCGCGTTTCCTATGGGATCGTCGCCTGCGTAACCCTGCCGGCCTCGCTGCGATGGACTTCGGTGCGAATCGAGCAGCAGGTCGCCCGGCAGGCCGAGATGTCGCGGGCGTTGGGACTGGCTACCAGCCACGTCGCGCAGCCCGAAGCAGCGGAGTGGCTGGCGGATGAGTTGGAGCGACTCGTCGCAAGACTCGGGCTGCCGACGCGGCTAAGCCAGATTGGCGTTGGTCGCGATGACCTCAAGGTCGTAGCGTCGCGGTTCGCCGCTCGCGCCGGATCGCTGACGGGGGTGCATCCCGCCAGTGAAGACGAGGTTATGAGTCTGCTGGAGAGTGCCCTGTAGAGCCGGACCGCTTCCCAGTGGCACACATGCGCCCTGGTTCATGGTCAGGATCCCGCGGCGCGTTGGGCTTGTGCAACTGCATGCTCCAGACCGCGGCGATCGAACACCATCACGAGTAGTCGCATGAAAGTATCGCCCGCCGGCACACCCTTGAGCTCCTTCGGATAGGGGAAGAAGACTCGTGCAGCGTCCCGGCGGTATTTCGCAATTATCGGTGTGAGCGCTTCGTAACTGCCCACGACGCCAACTGCGATCGCTGCACTCTCCCAAGGACCAAGGTAAAGCCCGTTTTTGGTCCGGATGTCAGGATCGTCGACCCAATTCGGTGGCAGTAGCCCCATGCGTTGCACAGTCATCGGCGTAAGTTGAGCCAGGTCGCGCCCCTGCCCCAGGTATTGGCGCGCCGCGACGAGCAAGGCGGCCATCCGCGCCGCGTCGCTCCGCCTTTCCATCTCGAGCGCGCTCGCGTCTCGATAGGGCGCAAGCTCGGACTCCCCCAAGCGATAGACCGAAACGCCTGCTATACGTACGGGTGCTGCGTCAACCGTTGCCAGTAGCGGCGCCCACAGCGCCAGATGGCGATCATCGACAACAATGGTGTCGACACTATGCGTAGCCATGAACGCACGCAATTGGACCGCGGCATCCGGAATTAGAGTTTTGGTCGAGAATGCGCCGACGATGGGCCAACGTTCGGACTCACGCGGTGTGATTCCCGTGTATCCGCCAGCCATAGTAAAGGACATTTTGGTTTCCGCTTGCCACAGCATGGAATCGCCGGTGATGGCATAGGGTAGCGCTACGACGTTATGTTGTGACGGCAAGTATCTGCGATACGCTCGGCTGATAAAGAATGCCGGTGTGCTCGTGGGTGCGCAAAAGAAGCCGGCGTCAGTATTGGGCAG
>DASPQS010000022.1:0-15827 GCA_035624865.1 Binataceae bacterium (SeqCode)
GATTCCCGCAGCGAGCGGATCTTCGGGACCGACGATCGTCAAATCAATGGAATTTGCGCGGGCGAACTCGGCGAGCCCCGCGACGTTGGTCGGCGCGATATCCACTGGCTTGGCAATTTGGTTGATCCCTGGGCTCCCGCTCGCGCAGTAAAGCCCCCATACGGAGGGACTCTGGTTGAGCCGCCAGCATAGCGCATGCTCGCGCGCGCCCTTTCCGACCACGAGAACTTTCATTCGCCTGGTGCCGAAGGCCGCTTGCCTGAGTTCGCTGCGCTGAACGCGGACATCCTAATGCCGAAAATGGCGCACACCGGTGAAAACCATCGCGAGCCCGAACTTATCCGCGGCCTCGATCACCTCGGTGTCGCGCATAGCGCCGCCCGGCTGCGCGATCGCGGTGGCTCCGGCCTCGGCCGCCAGAGTCGGCCCGTCGGGAAAGGGGAACAGGGCTTCGGAACAGAGCACCGAGCCCTTCAATGAGACGCCGAGCCGCGCGGCTTTCTCGCGCGCGGCGAAGACCGGGTCGATGCGCGAAGTCGCACCGCCGCCCACCGCAAGGGTGCGGTCCTCGGCGACAAACGCGATCGCATTGGATTTGACGTGCTTGCAGACCCGGATTCCGAAGCTGAGCGCGCGCAACTCGGCCGCGGTGGGCGCGCGTTTGGTCACCACCTTGGCCTCGCGCGCGTCTTCGATCGCGATGTCAGGCGTTTGCACCAGCAGCCCTCCGACCACTTTCTTCAGGTCCAGTTCATTGCGGTTGACCCGTTCCGGATGAAAGCGCATCACGCGCCGGTTGCGCTTCTTGCGCAGGAACTCGATCACCTCGGGCGGGAAGTCCGGGCCGATCAGGACCTCGGTGAAGAGCTCATCGACTGCGCGCGCGAAGGGCATGTCCCACGGGCGGTTGGCGATTATGATACCGCCGAATGGCGAGTCGGGATCGGTCGCGAACGCCTTGTCCCACGCCTCTTTCAGTGTCGGCGCGACGCCAACTCCGCACGGCGTGTTGTGCTTCAGAATCGCCACCACGGCCTCGCGGTAATCGCCGAACTCGAGCATCAGGTTTATCGCCGAGCTGATGTCGAAAACGTTGTTGAAGGAAAGCTCGCGGCCATGGAGCTGTTCGGCAATCCGCGGAAAGTCGCCGTAAAGCGCGCCGGTCTGATGCGGATTCTCGCCGTAACGCAGCGTCTGCGCGCGCTCCAGCGTAAGGCTGAAGCTCATGCCCAACGGAGCGGATTCTTCGTCCGCCGCGCCAAGATAGTTCGCGATCGCGCAGTCGTAGGCAGCGACGCGCGCGAACGCCTTGCGCATCAGGCGCCACCGCATGGCCGCGGTGAGCGCCCCGCCATGGGCGTCCATCTCGGCGATAATCGCGGCATAGTCGGCAGGGTCGACCACCACCGCGACGTCGGCGTAGTTCTTGCCGGCGGCGCGCACCAGCGCAGGCCCGCCAATGTCGATATTTTCGATAGCGTCTTCGCGCGTTACGTCGCGCTTCGCGACCGTCTGCTCGAACGGGTAGAAGTTCACGACGACCAGGTCAATTGGCTCGAGCCGATGGTCGGCCATCTGCCGGCGATGCGACGGGTCGTCGCGCCGCGCGAGGATTCCGCCGTGAATTCTGGGATGCAGGGTCTTGACCCGGCCGTCGAGGATTTCCGGGAAGCCGGTGAATTCCTCGACCGCCTTCACGCGCACGCCGGCGGCTTCAAGCGCGCGTTTGGTCCCGCCGGTGGAAAGGATTTCGACGCCGTGGCGCGCGAGCGCACGGGCCAGGTCGGCCAGGCCGGACTTGTCCGAAACGCCGAGCAGCGCCCGCGCGATTTTGATCGTATCGGTCGGCATTCGAGTTTTTCAGCTCCGGTATATCCGCTGGACGCGCCGCCCCACCGTACACAACATCTCGTACGAAATGGTCTGGGCGAGACGCGCAACGTCGTTGACACTGATCATGGCCTCACCCGCGCCGCCCCACAAGATCACCTCGTCTCCAATTCGCGCCCCAGGCACGTCGGTCAGATCAACCATCGTCAGGTCCATGCATACCGCGCCTACCACCGGCGCGCGACACCCGCGGATCAACACTTCGCCGCCGTGCTGAAGGCCGCGGCGATAACCGTCGGCATAACCCACCGGCAGCACGCCAATCGTGCTCTCGCGCGGGGTGACAAAGGTATGGCCGTAGCTGACGCCGCGTCCGGCGGAAACCCGCTTGAGCTGCATCAGCCGCGTCTTGAAGGTCATCACGGGGCGCAGGTTGACCTGCTCGCGCACCGCATGCACCGGCGGCAGGCCGTACAGCGCGAGTCCCGGGCGCATCAGGTTGTAATGCGCGTCGTGGCGCAACACCAGCGCGGCCGAGTTGGCGACGTGATTGACCGTAAGATCGAAGCCTGCGGCGCGCAGTAGAGCTACCGCCTCGCCGAAAACCGACAGTTGCTGGTCGGTGACAGGACTGCTGGGGTCGCCCGCGTTGGCGAGCAGGGTGAAGACGCCCTCGAGGCGGAGCGCAGACGCTCCACGCAGCAGCTCAATCGCGCGCGGCAGTTCGGCCGGCAGGATTCCGAGCCGGGTCGCCCCGGTGTCGATCTTCATATGAGTCACGAACGGCCGCCGACCCAGGCGTTCGGCTGCGCGGTCGAGCGGCTCGATCAACGAGAGATCGAACAGCGGCGGAATTATATCGAGCGCGACAATCGCCTCGGCCTGTTCGGCGAAGAATCCGCCGAGAAGATAGATGCGTTCCTGAAGGCCTGCCTTGCGCAATTCGCGCGCCTCCTCGACCGTCGCAACGCCGAAATGGAGGCAGCCTTCCTCGCGCAGCGTCCGCGCCACCGTGACCGCGCCATGGCCGTAGGCGTCTGCCTTTACCACCGCCATGATTTTCGCTCCGTTTGTGTAGGTGCGTAAGGCGCGATAATTGGCGCGCAGCGCCGACAAGTCGATCTCAGCCACCGTCGGCCGATCAATCTCAACCGCCATGATCCGCTCCCCCAGCCAATAAAATGGCGTGCCGCCCAAACCGGCATCCCTTATTACGATAATCCGATTGCGGCCGACACTAAGCAATCAGGGTATCGTGGGCTCCCCCAACTTTTCAGGAAAATCCTTGTAAGACCGGTAGAAATGGCAGTTTCGCCCTTCGGCCCGTGACAGGCGCGGAAGGTCGCGAGTTGGCGGCGGTTGCGGGCAGTGATATAAGAATAATTGGCTGGGGGTGTGCGCAAGCGCTGAGAACTCGCAAGAGGACCCCTTGAACCTGATCCGGGTAATACCGGCGTAGGGAAGCCTGGCTTGAAAAGACTCGTCCCGAACCCTCGTGGTTCCTGCGCAAGCCGCTTCCCGCAATGCCGTGGACGCGGCTTTTATAATGCCCAACGAACCCGACTCCGGATTTACGATCAATCTGAACGGAGAGCGCTTCGTGGTCGACGGGGATGCGCGGGTGAGCGCACTCATCGACAAGCTCAATCTCAGCCGCCGGCGCGTCGCGGTGGAAGTCAATAATGCGGTGGTGCCGAAGGCGCAATGGGATCACACGACGCTGAACCCGGGCGATTCGGTTGAGATAGTGAATTTCGTGGGAGGCGGTTAGCACCGGCTGCCGCATCCCCTTCGGAGAAAAAAATGAAAGACGATTCTTTCGAGTTGGCGGGCCGCAAGTTCAAGTCGCGGTTGATCGTCGGCACCGGCAAATATCGCGATTTCGCCCAAACCCGCGCCGCGATTGAAGCCAGCGGTGCGGAAATCGTCACCGTCGCGGTTCGCCGCGTGAATATCACCGATCCCAACAAGGAAAACCTGCTCGACTATATCGATCCCAAGCGCTACCAGATTCTGCCCAACACCGCCGGATGCTACACGGTCGAAGAGGCGGTGCGGACCTGCCGTCTCGCGCGCGAGGCCGGTGTCGGCGACATGGTCAAGCTTGAAGTGATCGGCGATCAGCAGACGCTCTTCCCCGATGTGCCGGGGACGATCGAAGCGGCGCGCATCCTGGTCAAAGAGGGCTTCAAGGTGCTGCCCTACATCACCGACGATCCTGTCACCTGCCTGCGTCTGGCCGAACTCGGATGCGCTGCGGTGATGCCGCTGGCGGCGCCGATCGGCTCCGGCATGGGAATCCGCAATCCGTACAACCTGCGAATTATCCTCGAGCAGGCCAAGGTCCCGGTAATCGTCGACGCGGGTGTGGGCACGGCGTCGGACGCCGCGGAGGCGATGGAACTTGGATGCGACGGGCTGCTGGTGAATTCCGCAATTGCAGGCGCCAGGGACCCAATCGCGATGGCGACGGCGATGAAGATGGCGGTTGAAGCCGGACGCATGGCGTACCTCGCCGGGCGTATCGAGATGAAGCTCTATGCGACCGCGTCAAGCCCGCTTAACGGATTGATTCGCTGAGAGTCGTCCCAACCGTGGCGCCGGATGGACCGAGGGTTCCCTTCAAGCTCTATCTGATCACCGACCGCAAGCTCGCGCACACTCATGGCGGCTTGCCCGCCGTCATCGATGCGGCGCTCGCCGCCGCCTCTGCAACGGCGGCCGGTGCCCGCGCACTCGCCGTGCAGTTGCGCGAGAAGGATCTCGACGCGCGCGAGCTATACGAATTGGCTTGCGCCCTGCGTGCGCGTTGCTCGCGACACGGAGTGCCTCTGCTGGTGAACGATCGCGCCGACGTCGCGATCGCGGCCGGCTGCGACGGAGTGCATCTCGCAGGAAACTCCTTCAGCGTGGAAGACGCCCGGCGTCTGCTCGGCCCTGACCGCCTGATCGGTGTCTCGACACACGCCCCGTCCGAAGTCGCCGCCGCCGCCGCGTCCGGCGCGGACTTCGCGGTGTTCGGCCCGGTGTTCGACCCTCTGTCGAAGGCGCCGTACGGCCCGGCACGCGGCGCCGATTATCTCGGCGCCGCGTGCCGGGTGGCCGGCGCGATGCCGGTATTCGCGCTTGGCGGGATCACCGCCAAGCGCGTCAGCGAACTCGGCGGGACGGCTGCGCTCAAGGATTGGGGACGCCCCGCCGGAGTGGCCGTCATCGGCGCCGTGATGGGCGCCGACGACCCAGGCGCGGCGACGCGCGCGCTGCTCAGTGCGCTAGCGCGCTGGTGAAGGAGCGGGCCGCGCATTAGCGCGGCCCGCTCCTTCACCAGCGCAGGCACCTGCGCCGCTGGCTTATCTGCGAGCACCTACGCCGTCGGCTCGCCGAGTCGGCGAGTGAGTTCATCCACGGTGAGAAGGTCGGCTCCAACTGCTTTCCAGTCTGTGCGATATGCTTCGCCATCCGCGCCGATGTCGGCGATCGCGTCAGTCACCACATGAAGCCGCGGACCCATCCGAAGGAGGCCGTTGACCGCGTCGCGCACGCACACCTCCGTATAAACCCCGTACACGACGACGTCCTCGTAACGGCCAAGCAGCCGGCGCAGAAGGCGCTCGGCGTTGCGGTTGCCGGCAAAGACATCAAAGAGCTGCTTCTCGAAGATGAGTTCGCCCGGATGCGCCAGGGCCGCGGCTACTTCGTCCTCGGTCAGATCGCGGTCTTCGATGAACAGTGGATTAAGCGGCGCGGTCGCGTCGATTTTGCGCTGGCCGGGCGTGCCATCCATGCAATGGTCGGGATAGTCGCCGCCGTTGCGCTGAAGCTCGGCGTCGCCGGGGAAGTGGCGGTCGGTTGAAGCGACGATGCGAATCCCGAGTCGCCGCGCCAGGCTGGTGATTGCAGCGAGTCTGGGAATTATTCGGTCGGTGCCTGGGATGCAGAGCCTGCCGCCGGGCAGGATGAAGTCGCATTGGGTGTCGACGTCGTAAAAGAGGGTGGTTTCGGGCCGCAAGACGGCCTCCTGATGCGCCATCAGATAGCTGTGGACATCCCGGGATTTCACCGGGGCAGCAAATTCTTCTTTATGCTAGAATGCTCATGCTGGTGTGCCAACCGCTCAGGCATCGAAGACGACGACTGCGCGCCAGCCAGATGCGGTTTGGTCGACCGCGAGGCGATGATAGGTTACCGCCTTTATTTCGCCGAGGAGGTGGTGGCGGGTGCGATCGAAGGTTTCGCCCTCGAGTGATGCGGTGAAGGTGCGGTCGGTGACAGCGACCGTCGCGGCGCGCCAGATGAAGCCGTCGATGAGGAAGAGATTGAGGGCGGCGGCGAGTATCTCGCGGATGGCGTCGGCGTCGGATTCCTCGGTGACTGCGAGCGTGCGCTGCTCGCGCGGCTGAATTCCCTCCTCATCGACCATTAGTTGCGACAGCGCGACCAGCGCCTCTGCGACGAGCGCTTCGCGGGAGGGCGCGGTCACTTCGATCGCGAGGTCGCCGGTGTGTTCGAGTTCGCGATAGCTCGTCTTGTCCGACATTGGTTCCTCCGGCGTTCGCGCCTCCCCCTGGCCAATTATTGAGGTTGCTAAAAGTGCCGAGGCTCGCGTTCGCGGCGGCTGTCGCGTTCGAGCTGGACGGTCATGTGGTGGATGTTGAACTTGTGCTCGAGCAGCGACGACATGTCGGAGAGCACGCGATCCTGGTCGGCATTCGGAGCGACCACCGCATGCGCCGACAGCGCAAACTGGTGGCTAGTGAGGCACCATACGTGGAGGTCGTGCACCTCTTTGGTGCCCTGCACGGCGAGAAGGTCGCTGCGCAGTTCGTCGAGGTCGATATCCGCGGGCACCGATTCCATCAGGATATCCACGCCGTCGCGAATCAGGCCCCATGAGCTGTAGATGATGAGGCACCCGATGAAGAAGGTGACGGCGGGGTCGGCCGCCTGCCATCGCGTGAAATAGGTGAGGACTCCCGAGAGGAGGACACCGAACGAGCCGACCAGGTCGGAGAGCACGTGGACGAAGACGGCCCGCACGGCCATCCCGGCGCGGCCCGCCTGGGTCGCGCCGAAGGTCATCCAGGCAGAAAAGCTGTTGACCGCGATTCCGACTATCGCCACCACCGTCACGGTGAGCCCGCGCACTTCGGGGGGATTGCGCAGGCGCTGCGCCGCTTCGAGCCAGATGAAGGCGACAATGAGCCATAGCAAGAGGCCGTTGATGAGCGCGCCCAGGATTTCGGCGCGGAGGTAGCCGTAAGTCTTACCTGCGGTGGCGGGACGCGAGGAGATCCAGAGGGTGAGCAGGCTCAGGCAAAGGGCGGCGACGTCGGTCAGCATATGGACCGCGTCGGTCAGCAGGGCGAGGCTGTTGGCGTACCATCCGCCTATGAGCTCCGTGGAGAGGTAGGCGATCGTGACCGCAAGCACGAGGAGAAGCCGCCGGCGGTCGGCAATCATGACTGCATGGACGTGCTTCTCTTCCACGATTCGCCTTGCCGATGATGTGCGCGTGCGTTCCGGGCCGCGCCGTGCGGTTCACGCCCTCACAATAGCCTAGTTGGCGGCTTCAGTCGTAGGTGACCAACGCGCGGCAATCGACCGGCGCGAGCCGAGCGCGACCGCCGAGCGAGCCAAGCTCGATTACGAACGAGCAGCCGACGACCTCGCCGCCGAGCTTATGAACCAGGCGGATCGCGGCCAGCGCGGTGCCGCCGGTGGCGAGCAGATCGTCGACCACCAGAATCCGGGTGCGGCCGGCGAGACTGTCTTCGTGCATCTCGAGCGCCGCGCTGCCGTATTCGAGTTCGTAGGATTCGTCGACGGTGCGAAAGGGCAGCTTGCCGGGTTTGCGTGCGATGGTCAGTCCGACTCCGAGCCGGTAGGCGACCGGTGCGCCGATGATGAAGCCGCGCGACTCGATGCCGAGCACCTGATCGATCTTGCCGAGCCAGGGTTCGGCGATTTGGTCAACGATCGCGGCGAGGCCGTGCGCGTCGCCGATGAGCGGCGTGATATCGCGGAAGAGGATGCCGGGCTTGGGAAAGTCGGGGATATCGCGGATGAGTTTTTTTACTTCTTCGACTGTCATCTTTTCAAAGTGGGTGATCCATCGCTGCCGGCCGCAGTTCGGGCTACCGGCGGGGATGCGTGTTTCGGATTAGCTGCCTTCCAGGCGAACCGAGCGAGAGACTACTAGTTGCCGTTGTAGCGGGCAAAGCTTATTCCGCTGCTCGGTTGGGGCACAGGCAGGTAGGCCAGTGGATTTTCCGGACGATTGTCGCAGCGAACTTCGAAATGGAGGTTGGGCGCGCTGGCGCGTCCGGTTGATCCAAGTTCGGCGATTTGCTCGCCGCGCGCTACGCGATCGCCGTCGCGGACGAGGTTGCGCTGGTTGTGGCCGTAAACGGTGACGTAGCCCTGGCTGTGCTGGAGGATCACGACGTTGCCATAGCCGCGCATATGGCCGCAGTAGATCACGACGCCGTCATCTGCGGCGCTGACGGGAGTGCCGGCAGGCGCGACGATATCGACCCCGTCATGCATCACGCCGTTGCGGATACCGAAAGGCGAAGAGACCTTGCCGGCGGCGACCGGCCATGCGAGCTGGCGATCGGCGCGCGGCGGAATCACCCATTCGTTGGCAAATCCCGGGTCGGAAGCTGCGGCGTAGCTGGGGATGACCAGCATTTGGCCGACGCGGAGGTCGCGCGGGTCGCCGAGGCCGTTGGCCTGCATCAGACGCTCGGGCGAAACTCCGTATTCGTGTGCGATTCGGTAGACGGTTTCACCGCGGGCGACTTCGTGAGTCGCGCGCGATCCGGCGGGTAGCGCGGCGCTGGAACGCGCGGCGGGAGGCTGCGGGGCAGCGCTGAAACATCCCGCGAGCATCGCGGTCAGGATAAAGCCGGCGCTTACGCTCAATCGAGGCTTGTATTTCGAGACATCCACCACCCCGCCTCCAAACGCCGCCGACCGGATGGAACCGTCAAGCGGCCCGCACGGTCAGTCCTTGAAGCCGCATTTGCCCGCGGCCTTGACGAATCGGCATTCGCCGAAATACTCGTCCTGCCAGGAGCCATTGACGCGGCGGATTCGCACCAAGGTCTGCAATTCGTCTTCGCCGATGGGTGCGATAAGGCGGCCTCCGCCGACCAACTGGGAGAGCAACGGCCGCGGCACTTCCGGCATCGCCGCGGTCACCATGATCACGTCAAACGGCGCCTCTTCGGGCCAGCCCTCAGAGCCGTCAGCGCATCGGATGAAGACGTTGTCCAGTCCCATCGATTCGAGGATGCTGCGCGCGCGCCCGCTCAGCGCGGGCAAAAATTCGACCGTGTAGACCTCGCGCGCGAGACGGGCGAGGATCGCGGCCTGGTAGCCGGAGCCGGTGCCGATCTCGAGGACTTTTTCGCTGCCGGTCAGTTCGGCCACTTCGCTCATCAGGGCGACCATGTAGGGTTGCGAGATGGTCTGGGAGGAGCCGATCGGAAGCGGACCGTCGTCGTAGGCGTGATCGGCAAACTCGGGCGCGATAAAGCGATCGCGCGGCGTTGCACGCATCGTCTCGAGCACGCGATGGTCCTTGATGCCGCGGCGTTCGAGCTGCTCGACCACCATCCGTTCGCGCGCCTGTGCCAGATCCTCGGTCATCGTGTTAACGCGTCAATCGCTTGAGTCCATTATAGCCACGCCCGGCCGCAAGCAACAGGCGGACGGTTCTCATTCCGGGGCGCGCGGGATCTGTTCGATCGCGGCGGGATTTTCGAGGCCCGAGAGGTCGCCGGGCGGGTTGCCGAGATGGACCGCGCGGACCAGGCGCCTCATGATCTTGGCGTTGCGCGTTTTCGGCAGGTCGGGAACGAAATAGACCTGCTGCGGACGCAGCGGCTTGCCGAGTATCTCGGCGACCTTGTCTGCTATCTGTTCGGCCAGCTTGATCGAAGCTTCGTGGCCCGGGAGCAGCACGACGAAGAGTACGGCCGCCTCGCCCTTGGTCGGATGGGGCACGCCGATAGCCGCCGACTCCCTGACGGCGGGGAACTGGCTCGCGGCGGATTCGACCTCGGCGGGTCCAACGCGCTTGCCTGCGATCTTGAGCGTGTCGTCGGAACGGCCGAGCAGGAACCAATGGCCGTCGCGATCGAGCATCGCCCAATCGCCGTGCACCCACAGACCCTGGAAGCGGCTCCAGTAGGTCTCGAGGTAGCGATCCGGGTCGTGCCAGAAGCCCTTGGTGATTCCGGGCCAGGTGTTGAGCGCGGCGAGTTCACCCACCGCGTCGACGACGGGTTTGCCGCGATCGTCGAGCGCGACGGTTTGAACTCCGGGCACGGCCGTGTTGAAGCCGCAGGGCTTGATCGGGCGAAAGACGGTGCATCCGAGGAGCCCGCCGGCGACCTCGGTACCGCCTGAGTAGTTGATTATCGGGCAGCGGTGGCCCCCGGCCGTTTCGAACAGCCACATGTAAGCTTCGGGATTCCAGACCTCGCCGGTTGAACCCAGGATGCGCAGCGAGGAGAGGTTGTGGCGGTGGACCGGTTCGGCGCCGGAGGGCATCAGCGCGCGCACCAAGGTTGGCGAGATGCCGAGATGAGTCACCTTGTGCCGCGCGACCATCGCCCAGACGCGACCGGAGTATGGGTAGTCGGGCGCGCCCTCGTACATGAACGCGGTCGCGCCGAGCGTAAGCGCGCCGAGGATGAGCCACGGACCCATCATCCAGCCCATGTCGGTGAACCAGAACATCACCTCACCCGGGCGCAGATCGAACAGATGCGCCATGTCCTGAGCGGATTTGAGCGGAAAACCGGCATGGTAGTGAACGGTGCCCTTGGGCTTGCCGGTTGTGCCGGAGGTGTAGATGAGCATGAAGGGGTCCATGCTCTCCATCGGCTCGACCGGCGCGCGATCCGAGGCGGATGCGATGACCTCGTCCCAATGGAGTGCGCCGGAGACGGCTGCGCTGCGGTTCATCCGGCGGACGACGACAATCTTCTGGACGCATCCGGCGGTTTGGGCGGCCTGGCGGGCGAAGCCGGCCAGCGGCACGGTCTGGCCGCGGCGATAGAAGCCGTCTGCCGTGATGAGGAGTTTGGCCTGCGAATCCTGGAGGCGCACGGCGGCAGCGTCTGCGCCGTAGCCGGAGAAGATCGGGATGAAGATCGCGCCGATGTGCGCGATTGCGAGCGCGGCGATGGCGGTCTCGGGAAGCATCGGGAGGAACAACCCGACGCGATCGCCCCTGCCGATGCCGAGAGCGCGCAACGCGTTGGCCGCCCGCGCGACCTCGCGCGCCAGTTCGGCGAAAGTCAGGCGGACGACGGCGCCGTCCTCACCTTCCCAGATGATAGCCGGCTGGTTTGTGCGAGGCGTGGCGAGGTGGCGAAAGACCGCGTTGTGAGTAAGGTTGAGCCTGCCGCCGACAAACCATCGCGGCCATTGGACGCCGGCCGAAGCGTCGAGCACGCGCGTGAACGGGGTCATCCATTCGACGCCGATTAGATCGAGCGTTTTGCGCCAGAAGGTCTCGGGGTCGGCGATGCTGCGGTGGTAGAGTAGCTTCCAGGCGGCTTCGGGACGGGCGGGATCGAGGTCGATGCCGAGAGCGCGCATCAGGCGAGCGGCATGGCTGCCCGCGGTATATTCCGCGCTGGGAAACCATACCGGAGCCGCGTCGCGTCCGAGTTCGTGTGGTGTAGCAGAATCGGTCATGCGTCACCCGATATCGGCGGTAAGTGTTCCGCAGTATAGGCCTTTTCGGCGTTCTTGTGAGCACCGCAGGCGAAAACGGGCGAAAATGCGGGGTCTTGAATCGTGTCGCAGGTTCGGGTCTCCTAGTCCGGGGGGGCAATCAGGCCCGAAGATTCCCGAGCCTCGTTACCCGTGAATTCAAAGCCAACATTGAGCCGGCGCGGGGTGCTGTCGATTGCGATATACGCGCTGACGATAGTGGGCGTCGTTTTCGCCTTTTTTGCGATCAACGCGGTCGGAATGAGATTGACCGCGCAATCGGCGGCACCTGTCGCGGCGACGGCCAACACGCCGACGCACGTCAACGATCTGCTGCACGTGCTGCTGGCGCTGGTGGTGGTGGTGGCGGCGGCACGGATTTTGGGAACGATCTTTCGCATTGCGCGGCAGCCGCCGGTTGTAGGGGAGATTATCGCCGGAATTATGCTGGGACCGTCGCTGCTGGGGCGGTTAGCGCCGGTCGCGGAGGCGCATCTGTTCCCGCCGACGGTGGCGCCGTTTCTGAACGTGCTCGCGCAGGTCGGCGTGATTCTCTACATGTTCCTGGTGGGGCTCGAGCTGGACCCTGCGTTGTTGCGCAAGCGCGGTCATGCGACGGTGGCGATCTCGCACGCGAGTATCGTGGCGCCGTTCCTGCTGGGCGCGTTGCTCGCGCTCATGCTCTACCCGCGGCTGTCGTCAAGCGACGTACCGTTTACGAGCTTTGCACTTTTCCTCGGCGTCTCGATGTCGGTGACGGCCTTTCCTGTGCTCGCGCGGATTCTGACCGATCGCGGAATTCATAAGACCCGGATGGGCGTGATCGCCCTGACTTGCGCCGCTGTCGACGACATCACCGGATGGTGCCTGCTGGCGCTGGTGGTAAGCGTCGCGCGGGCGCATAGCGCGGGCGGGCTGAGGACGATCGCACTGGCGATCGTATACGTCGCCGTGATGATTTTGGCGGTGCGGCCCGCGATGACGCGGCTGGCGCTGCTTTATGGGAATCGGGGCCGGCTGACGCAGGGCGTGATGGCGGTGGTGTTCGTGGCGCTGCTGCTGTCGTCGTTCGCGACGGAATTCATCGGAATCCACGCGATCTTCGGTGCTTTTGCGCTGGGCGCCGTGATTCCGCATGACAGCGGGATGGCGCGGGAGCTGACCGACCGGCTCGAGGACATGGTGGTGGTGCTGCTGCTGCCGGCGTTCTTCGCGTTCGTCGGGCTGCGCACGCAAATCGGCTTGCTGACCAGTGCCGACCAATGGCTGCTGTGCACGCTGATTATCGTGGTGGCGTCGGCGGGGAAATTCGGCGGCGGGCTGGTGGCGTCGCGACTGACGGGTCTCGGATGGCGCGAGGGATCGGCGCTGGGCGTACTGATGAATACGCGCGGGCTGATGGAGCTGATCGTGCTCAATATCGGGCTCGAGCTGGGTGTGATCTCGCCCACGCTGTTCGCGATGTTGGTGCTGATGGCGCTGGTCACGACTTTTGCGACGACGCCGATCCTGCATCTAATCGCGCGTCACGAGATGCTCGAAGAGGAGCAGGCTGCCGCGCCGGCTGCGGTGGTGCATCCGCGCTGGGAGATCGAACGCAGCGCCGTGCTGGTGCCGGTTTCGAATCCGCAGGGCGTGAGCCGGCTGGTCGAACTGGCGCTGGCGGCGACGCCTCCGGACGCGCCGCCGCCGCGGGTGCTCGCGCTGGTGCGGCCTCCGGTGGGCGGGGTGCGATCCGGGTTGCGCGAAGCCGAGCGGCGGGTCACGCCGCGATCGCCGGCGTTGTCGGCGGCGCTCGACCTCGCGTGGAGCCGCGGAGCGGTGATCACTCCGCAGGCGGTATGGAGCAGCGATCCTGTGGCGGATATTCTGCGCACCGCAAATGAGCCGCATATCGGGTGGATCCTGCTGGGACCGCATCGGGCGGTGTTCGGACACGATTTTCGGGGAGGCGTCGTGCGCGAGGTGATGGAGAAGGCGCGCGAACTGGCGGTCAAGATCGGAGTGGTAATACAGGGCGGTGAGACCCCGTTCGACCGGGTTTTCGCGATCGCCGACAATAGTGCCAACGGGCGGGCGGCGATCGAACTGGCGGCGCGGATCGCGCAGCAGAAGGATTGTGGCCTGCATGCGCTGCTGGTGGTGAACGGTGAGGGCGAGACGCCTGCCGAGATGACGCGAACGTTGGGCGAGGCGGCGAAACTGGTCGGGCGCCGGCTGCATACGGATACGATCGAAGAGATCGATGCGAATCAGATCGCGAGTTGGACCGAAGGCGGACTGGTGACGATCGGGGCGAACCTCGCGGACGCCGCGGATTTGCCGCGCAGCCTGATGGGAGGTGGACGATCGCTGGTGCTGGCGCAGGGGGCGACGGTCGAGCGGGCGGCGGCGGAAGCGTCGAATGCGGTACGCGTCACGGGGTCGTGAGCCGGGACGCAGGCTTTGACGGCGGAGCAGCAAATGAAAGAGCTCTTCGCTTCCACCCTGAATATTCGCCGATTGAGTTTTGGCCCACAGCTGGCGGTCTAGAACCTTCTATCCCGCCAACTGGTCAGGCAAAATCGAGGCCCATGCTCTCGTTCGGGCAAGCGATTATTCTCGGAATTCTACAGGGCATTTCAGAGCTGTTTCCCATTTCCAGTCTCGGCCACAGCATCATCCTGCCGGGACTGCTGGGGTGGACGATCAATCGGCAGGCAAATGCCTTTCTCACTTTTCTAGTTGCTACTCACTTCGCAACGGCAATAGTCCTTTTCTTTTTCTACTGGAACGACTGGGTGCGAATTATCACCGGCACTTTGAGATCGATTCCGCGGAGAAGTGTGGCCGGAGATCCGGATGCGTCGCTGGGGTGGCTCCTCGTGATTGGCACCATTCCGGCTGGAATGATCGGAGTTCTATTTCAAAAGCGCTTGCAGGAGCTTTTCATTTCGCCCTCATACGTCGCTTCCTTCCTCGCGTTGAATGGAGTGCTGCTTTACGTTGCGGAACTCCTGCGAACATCGGCGAAAAGTCCGGACAGTATTCGCGACTCCGATCAACGCATCGCCGCCGAGGTTTCGTGGTGGCAGTCCGCGCGCGTCGGCATCATGCAGGTTCTCGCGCTGCTCCCCGGATTCTCACGAACAGGATCGACGATTGCGGGCGGACTCATGGTCGGATTGACGCATGAGGATGCGCTCAGGTTTTCATTCCTCTTGGCAACCCCGATAATCGGGGCGGCCGCTGCGCTGAAACTGCCGGCGCTGCTCGCATCGAAGGACAAGACGGCGATCGAAACGGCATTGATTGGGGCCGCCTGCGCCGCAGTCGCCGCGTACTTTTCGGTGAGATTCCTGACCCGGTATTTCAAGACGAGAACGCTCACGCCCTTCGCCATATATTGTCTGCTCGCCGGCCTGGCGAGCCTGATGTTCATGCACCGGTAAGGGCGGCTCTTCGGGCGGGCAACGTACTTGACGTGGCCACGCTTGTGCTCGCCGACTGAACGATCGCAGATCGGGGCAGCCGCAGAAGTGTCGGGCCCTGCCGCGCACCGTAGTGGACCCGCCCTTCAGCAAAGCCGCGGGAGTACCGTTAGAGAAAGTTGGAGCGGGCGATCGGGGTCGAACCGACGACGTCCAGCTTGGGAAGCTGGCATTCTACCGCTGAATTACGCCCGCTCGCCATCTACTTGTTCATCAATCGGGTAGGGCCGTCAAGATAGGGCCGCGCGCCAAAGCTTACGGATTTTTCGCTATGTGCGAGGCTGTGGTATGACTCGTGGCGGACGCGGGAGGAAACGATCATGCCGCAGATTGCCAGCAAGGGTCCGTACACCAAGGGGCTCCACGATTTCGGCAACGGATGCTACGCGTACCTGCAGCCCGACGGTTCGTGGGGCTGGAGCAACGCCGGGCTCGTGGCCGACAGCGGCGAGTCGCTGCTGGTCGACACGCTGTTCGACCTGAAGCTGACGCGCGAGATGCTCGAGGCGATGCGGCGGGCCGAACCGAAAGCCGCCGCGCATATCGGCGCGCTCGTCAACACCCATTCCAATGGCGATCACACGTTCGGGAATCAGCTCGTGGCAGGCGCCGAGATAATCGCCTCGAAGGCCTGCGCCGAGGAGATGATTCACGACAACGGCGCGCAGCGGCTGGCCGAGATGAAGCGGGCGGCGACCTCCGCCAGCGAGGCCGGCGCGTTTCTCGCCGAGATTTTCGCGCCGTTTGATTTCGAAGGAATCGACGTCGCGATGCCGACCCTGACGTTCGAGGGCG
>DASPQS010000023.1:0-9649 GCA_035624865.1 Binataceae bacterium (SeqCode)
TAACTGGCTCCGCTAGCGCGCGGTGCTCAGGATGACCCCCACCTGACGCTCGCGATGCTCGCGTCGACCCTCACCTGCCTCGCGCACGCGCTCGGCACCCTCTCCCTGATCCGGGAGAGGGCTTACAGAAAGTAGAAAACGAGACTGAATCGGGGGCTAGCGCAGGACGGAGGCGCGGGCGTTGACGAGGTCGGCGGTGGTTGCGGGCTCGGCGGGCGGCAAGCGGTGTGGAGCGAAGCGGACGTTAATCCGGTGGTGCGGCGGCGCCGGCGAGTCGTCACCCTGGACGGGCGGGTCGGCGACCTCGGAGGCCGCGTCGCTCGGGGTCTCGGAATGGACACCCAGATGGGGCAACCCGTTGAGGGTCGCCAGATAATCCTGCTTGAAGCGATCGAACAGCGCGCGCATCCGGGGCGACACGCTGTGATGGATGCCGAGGCTGGCGGTCAGC
Source organism: Binataceae bacterium (SeqCode) (assembly GCA_035624865.1). Lineage (GTDB taxonomy): Bacteria > Desulfobacterota > Binatia > Binatales > Binataceae > JASHZA01. Next base: position 452 of record DASPQS010000023.1, read on the forward strand.
GGATTTACGTAACGGCCGTCGCGTTCGAGCCCGTAATGCAGATGGGGACCGGTCGACAATCCGCTGCTGCCGACGCGGCCGATGACCTCGCCGACGCGCACGATATCGCCCGGCGCGAGGCCGACGCTGATTTGCGAGAGATGGCCGTAGACGCTGACGATGTGGCCGTCATGCCTGATGCGGACGCATCGGCCGAGCTCGCCGCACCATCCGGCAGTCTGCACCTGTCCGTCGGCGACCGCTTTGACCGGCGCGCCGTAGTGGGTCGCGAGGTCGACGCCCTGGTGGGGGCGATACTCGTGCAGGATGGGATGGAAGCGGCGCTCGGTGAAACCGGAGGAGATGTAGTCGAAGTTGACCGGGAAGCGCAGCGTCTGCGGGCCGAGGGCGCCGCCGTTGGCGTCGTAGAGATGCGGCTCGCCGTTTTCGTCGCGGAAGGCGAAGGCGGTGAGCGTCTTGCCGCCGTAGCTGATCTTGGCGGCTTCGAGCCCGGTGACCTCACGCGTGCTGCCGTCGCGGCTGACCTTTTCCTGGTAGATGAGCCTGATGTCGGAGCCGCGCGGGAGGTCGGTCAGCGGATGCTTGTCGCGAAATGCGCTTTCGAGCGTGGCGACGATCGGGCGGGGCAGGGCGTTGCGAATCGCCTCGTGTCCGAAATCGGTACCCAGGCGGAAGAAGACGGCGACCGGCCGCAGGATGTAACGGATCGGCTCCTGCGAGGTGCGCATCACCTGATCGCCGTAGGTAATCTCGCTGATCTGTATGCGATCGTCGCGATTGTATTTGAGGCCGCGGAGGCCGCCGGTCTCGGGATCCTTGAGGAGCGTCACGGAGCGTCCGGCGCCAAGCCGCCCGGTGGCGGCCTGCTTTTCGAAGAACCAGGCCCATCGCTGGGCGTCGGCGGTGCTGAGGCCGGCGTCCTCGAGAAAAGTCGCGAGCGATTCGGAGCGTTCGGTCGTGAGAGTGATCGCGATTGGCTCGGGGGCGGGAGATACGACTTGGGGCTCTTCGATGAACTGGTCGGTCACATGACCGGCGACGTCGGGTCCGAGCGCCGCCAGGTTTTGCGGGTCGTCCGGCTCGCTAAGGAAGAGGCGCACCGATGCGACTGTGGCGAAAAGGGCCACGACGAGGGCGGTAATAGTCCTCGGCCAACGGCTTGCGCTGTTCCCCCGAAGCATCCATGCTGAGCCTACGACAGCAGAATCGGAGAGGCAATGCCTAGCTAGGAATTTCGGGCGGTTTAGCTCTCCCATTCGTGCTTTTATCCCCAGCTGCCTAATTAAGTAAAATTTGGACGTTAATTAGTCCTACGCGATGTCTATTGCTGCTATCGACTTTGGCCGAAAATGGGTCGGGATCGCGGTAACGGGGGCGGATGGAAAGGGCGCGTATCCGGTCAGGACGATCAGGCGGCGTTCCCTCGCGGTTGATCTTGAAGCGATCGGCAAATTATTGGCGGAGCACGAAGTGACGAGGGTGGTGGTCGGACTGCCGCTCAACATGGACGGTACGGCGGGAGCGCAGGCATCAGCGGCCGAGGCGTTCGCGCGCCGGCTGCATGAATTCACGGGGATTGAGGTTGAGCTATTCGACGAGCGATTGACGAGTTTTGAGGCCCAGGAGCGGTTAAAGGCGTTGCCCTCGCGCAAGAGACAAAAGGAGCACGCGATCGACGCGGTCGCGGCGTGCGTGATTTTGGAAGGCTGGCAGCAGAAGCGGGCGTCGGAAGGCAGGTCCGTTATCGGCTGACAGAACGAGAAAATGGCGACATCCGGCGCCGTAAGCTAATCTCGATCGTGTAGCATGAAGATGGTCGGGGTCACGATCGGGATTGGGCTCGCGGGGTTGGCGCTGCTGCTGGGCTTTGTTTTCTTCGCGCTCAAGGGGCCGGCGCGCTTTCGCCATCCGCGAATCGTCTCGATTCGCGACGGCGAATCATTGACGGCGGCGGCACGCAAATTGGCACAGGCTCGGGTGGTCCGAAGCGCGATCGTGTTTGCGGTCTACGCGGAGATGACGGGACAGGCCGGACGGATCAAGCCGGGAGATTACGCGTTTGCGGGCGGCGAGCGGATTGCCGAAGTGCTGCGTCATCTGGTGAGAGGCGACTTCATGGTGGTGACGGTAACGATTCCCGAAGGCATGACGGTGCATCAGATAGGGAAGCGCCTGGAGGAGGCGGGACTGGTGTGCGATGGGGAATTCGACGCGGCGGCGCTTGACGGTCCGGTGGCGCGGGCGCTCGGGTTGGGGCCGCTCGGAGCGGAGGGCTTCCTGTTCCCGGCGACGTATCGATTCTCGCCGTTCGCGGGGACGAATCAGGTGCTGGAAGCGATGCTCGGGCGGTTTTACGCGATTCTGACGCCGGAGGTCGAGGAGCGGATGTTCGAATTGGGCCTGAATGCGCGCGAAGTCGTCACGCTGGCGTCGATCATAGAGAAAGAGGCTAAAGTTCCGGGAGAACGGCCTACTATTGCGAGCGTGTTCTACAATCGTCTGGAACTGGGGATGCCGCTTCAATCCGACCCTACGGCTCAATATAATTTCGAGGGTGAGACACAGCGGGCGGCATTGGCCGTGCATGAGCGATCGGCCTTCAACACGTACGGATTTTCGGGATTGCCGCCGGGACCGATCGCGAATCCGGGGCTGTCGTCGATACGAGCAGCGCTCTATCCAGCGCGCACGGATTACCTGTATTTTGTTGCACGCAACGATGGAACGCATATCTTCTCGCGCTCGTTCAGAGAGCATGAGCGGGCGATCGAGGAGGTAAGGCGGCCGGTCGCGCGAATGCACGGCCAGCGCGGCTGAACGGCCGCCGGAGAATTTCTTTACCGGATCCGCTCAGTGGTCAACCCTGTCGATTTAATAGCAAGGTCCCGCAGCAGGATCGCGCGTCTCGCGGCGGTTGAAACCGGGCTGTACGCGGTGGCGCCCCTGATCGTGACGATCGCGATAGCGGCCACGATCGACGCGATTGGCGCCGCTGCATGGGAGCGCTGGGGATACACGATCGATGCGGCGCGGGTGACGATCCTGCGCGAGGGAGCGATCGCGCTTGCCGTGGCTGAGCTTGCGGCCGTGACCTTTTTCATCTGGCGGGCGTGGCGCGCTGCGAACGGCTTCGTCGCGGCGGCGGAACGAATCGATGATCTGGTTGCGGGTCATCAGGAAGTCGTGACGCTGGCGACGCTCGCAGATCCCGCCAAGCCGATCGCCCCGGCCGAGCGATCACCCTTGTTCCCGCTGCTGTGGCGTCGGGTGATCGGCTATCTCGAGCAGTTCGATCCGTCGAGCAGGTTCCGGCTCGAGCCGGCGCAGCCGCTCGCGCGATCCTCGCTGATCGCGCTGGCAGTCGTGGTTTTGCTGGCGTCGGCGGCGGTCGCGATGATGCGGCCGATGACCGCGGTGCAAGTGCTGAATCGCAGTTTGCGCGAGTTCGCGAACTCGCTCAGCGCCTCGCCGGTGCGATCCGACCACGAACTTGCGGCGGCCGCGCGCGACGTTGCGTCGGACCTCGAAAATCCGAAACTGCCGCCCGAGCAGAAGCAGGCGGAGCTTGAGGCGCTCAAGCAGGAGATCACGAAGTTCGATGAACGCAAGCGCAGCGGCGCGGGCAGCGGAAGTTCGGGCGGCAACAACGGATCGGGCAAGGGTAGCGGCAGCGGCCAGGGGACGGGACAGGGATCGGGCAAGGGCTCGGGTGGCAGCGGAGCAGGGCAAGGCGGCGCCGGCGGGAAGGGCGACAAGACCAATAATCAGATGGTCGAACTGCGCAACGATATCGCGAAGGCGCAGGCCCAGATGGAGATGCAGTCGGGCGAGGGCAAAAAGTCGCAGGTTGCCGAGCAAAAGGGTGAGAAGGGCACTGGTCTGACGCCCAAGGAAGGGAAAAATCCCAACCAGGCCGGACCGCAAAGCATGCCGAACGGCGCCGGCAATATCGAGTTGCCGAAGCCGGGGAATCTCGCGCAGGGTCAGACGCCTGCGGGTGGGAAGCCGAGCGGGAGTAAGGACGACAAAGGATCCAAGGGCGATACCCATCTTGGCGAATTTCCCAAGGCCGCCAATTACGAGCGCTTTTACAAGCTGGGCGAGAAGGGCGAACCGATCGATATTCGCGATGCCCGCTACGTCGTGTTCAGGATGCCGACGGCGGTGATAGCAGCGGGCGGCGAAGGGAGGACGGTGGCTGACAATTCGCGACCGTCCGCGGCTACGCCCTATACAAACGTGCCGCTCAAGGAAGAGCGGCTGCCGGCGTCACCAGACGAGCAACAGCTTGTGCCGCCGCGATATCGCGATTTGATTCGCTAGGGGCAAGGAGGAGCGATGGGAGCGGCTGCGCAGCACCGACAGCAAATTCCACCGAATGAACGCGTCAGCGAATTTCAGAAGACCTTTGCACGTGCTGAGGCGGAAGTCGCGCGCGTAATCGTTGGCCATCGGGATGTAATCCGCAAGGTTCTGACGGCGCTATTCGCCGGCGGACACATCCTGATCGAGGGTGTGCCAGGTCTGGGCAAGACGCTGATGGTCAAGACTGCGGCCGATGCGCTGGGCTTGAGCTTCAAGCGTATTCAATTCACCCCGGACCTGATGCCGTCGGACATCGTCGGGACGCAGATTCTGACCGAGAGCGAAGGCCGCCGCGAGTTCCAGTTCAAGGCGGGGCCAATTTTCGCGCATATCGTGCTCGGCGACGAAATCAACCGCGCCACTCCGAAGACGCAGTCCGCCGTGCTCGAGGCGATGGAGGAGCATCAGGTTACGGTCTTCGGCACGACTTATCATCTCGATCCGCCGTTCTTCGTGCTGGCGACGCAAAATCCGATTGAACTGGAGGGCACCTATCCGTTGCCCGAAGCGCAGATGGACCGTTTCCTGTTCAAGGTGGTGATGCTCTCGCCCAAGCCCGAGGAGTTGCGGGAAATCCTCAATCGAACCACGGGCGCGAGCAGCTACAAGACGCAGTCGGTCTTCGAAGCGGCCGGCGCTCCGGACAAGATCGAGGGACTCAAGCAGTTGGTGCGCGAGGTGATGGTGGGGGAGCCGCTCGAGCGTTACATCATTTCGATCGTCGGGGCCTGCACGCCGGGAGGTCCGGGCGTGCTGCCCGAGGTTTCGCAGTACCTGCGGTTTGGGCCGAGTCCGCGCGGCGCGCAGGCGCTGATCCTGGGTGCGAAGGTCAATGCGCTGCTGGATGGGCGCGTATCGGTAAGCTTCGAGGACGTCAACGACGCGATCATCCCGGCGCTGCGCCATCGGCTTTTGCGTAATTTTCAGGCGGAGGCCGAGAACGTGACCGCCGAATCTATCCTCGAGCAGGCGCTCAAGCGCCTGAAGCGTTGATGCTGGGTCTGCCGTCGGAATTCACACCCGAATTTCTCGCGCGTCTCGAGCAGCTGCGTCTCAAGACGCGGCGGGAGTACGCCGGAATGGGCAAGGGTTCGCATCTTTCGCCACGGCGCGGCTCGTCGCTGGAGTTCAGCGACTTCCGCCATTACGCGCGGGGCGACGACTTCCGCTATATCGACTGGGGCCTGTACGGCCGCACCGACAAGTACTACATCAAGCTCTTCAAGGAGGAAGAAGACCTCCTCACTTACATTTTTCTCGACGCCAGCGCCTCGATGGGCTTTCCGGAGCGCGACCGCAAATTCGAGGCGGCAGTGGCAACTGCGCTCGCCGTCGCCTACGTTGCGCTCGCCGCGGGAGACCGCGTAATGGTGCGCGTGCTGGCGGGGAAGGGAGAGCCGCCGGCGCCGGTCTTCGTGTACGGACGCCATCGTATCGTCGAGCTGGCGCGCCATCTGGGCGGGATTCGGCCGGGAGGCGAGCTCGATTTCGCGCCGGCGCTGGCGCGGGAAATGGTTTCGATCCGGCGTGCCGGCAAGGTCTTCGTAATCTCGGATTTCCTCGGCCTGCTGAACTCGGTCGAGCGCGCGTTGGGTCTGTTTACCGCGGCGAACATGGACGTGAGCGCGGTGCAGATCCTCGGCGCGACCGAACTCGAGGGCCAGGGCTTGCAGGGCGACGTCGAAGTGGTCGATGCGGAAACCGGCGAGCGTGTGCGGGTTTCGATTGGTGCGCGCGAACGCCAGCGATACCGCGAGACGCTGATGCGGCTGGCGCACGAGATCCGGTTCTTCTGTTCGCGCAGCGGGTTGCATTACGCGCTCTACACTACTGACCGCGAGTTTCATGATTTCTTTCTGCACGCCGCGGCGAATCTCGGGCTGGTGCATTAGCACCGGGGACGATGGGCGCCTGAGGCAATGGGACTGCTTTATCCTGGCGCGCTCTATTTCTTCGCTGCCGTCCCGGCGCTGATTATCGCCTATCTGGCGCGCGAGCGGCCGCGCCAGGCGACGGTCTCGAGCGTACTCGCCTTCCGCGCGTTGCGCCTGATGCGGGGCGAGCGCTTCGGCGGCCGTCCGCGTTTTCCGTGGACCTTCTTCGTCGAGTTGCTGATTCTTTGCCTGGCGGTGATTGCGATGGCCGGTCCCTACGCCGTGCGCAAAGGGAATCCGATCGCGGTGGTGATCGACAACTCGGCCGCGATGCAGGCGAAGACGGCGGCGGGCCACACGCGCTTCGAAGACGCGATCGCGAAAGCGACCGCCGCGCTCGAGAGCGCAAGCGACGGCGGCCAGGTGACCGTGTATACAACGGCTCCGCAGCCGCGTTCGATCGGAGGAACCTTTGCAGGGAGCGGGGCGGCAGCGGCGGCGATCCAGCGTTTGCGGCCGGTCGACGCACCCGGCGACGCGGCTGCGTTGACGGCCCTGCTCGCGCAACTCAACGGAAATCGGCGGATCGGACACATCATTTTCGCGAGCTTTCGCGCGATAGCCGCGCCGGTGCCCGCGCGTTTCACGGCGATCACGGCAGGCGAGCCCGTGGCGAACTATGCGATCGGCTCGTTTGCGCTAAGCCGCGAGACTTTCGGAGCGGCGGCGCTGCACGCACGGCTCAACGTCGCGAATTTCGGCGGGGTCGCGCAGACGCTCAAGGCGACTATCACAGGCGACGGCAAGATAGTGGGCAGCGCTCAGGCGACGGCCGCGCCCGGCGAGGTCGCGGCGATCGATTTTCCCAATCTCGCGCCGGCCGAAGAATACCGCGCGCAGCTTCTTCCGGCCGATGGCTTCGCGCTCGACAACGTCGCTTTCGCCACCGGATCGGCGGTGAAGCCGGTCGCGATTCTTTTCATCAGCCCGGTTCCAGCGGACGGCGAGAGCCTGAAATCGATCCCCGGGGTCGCGGTAACGACACGCACCCCCGCCGCCTACTCGCCGAAGGACCTGGCCGAATCTGACCTTGCGATCTTCGAGTACTCGCTGCCCAAGGAAATTCCGCCGGTCAACGCTCTGCTGGTGATGCCGCCACCGGGCGATCCGGTATTCGATTTCCAGGTCGAACCGGCGCCGCGGGCCGAACTCACCGGATGGCCGGCTACCGACCCGCTGACCGACGGCGTCAACTTCCGCCTGCTGAATATCCGTTCCGGCGAGTACATCGGGCAGCATCCGTGGATGCAAGCGATCGTGAGCGGCGCCGCCGGCGGCCTGATGCTAGCGGGCACCCGCCAGGGCCATCGCTTCGTCGCCACCGGATTCAATCCGCTTCCGTACCTTGGGCGGCAGAACCTGCCGATGTCGATCCTGAGTCTTAATCTGATGAGCTATCTCGCCGGGTTGGGTGCGCAGACCTCGGGCTACCATACGGGCGAGCCCTGGATCGTGCCTGCGGGAGTGCGAACGATCGTGCTGCCGTCGGGGAGCAAGGAAGCGGTGGAGCCGGGCAGCCTCTTTACCGCAACCGACGCGCAGGGAATATACACGCTGGTGGGCGAGGCTGGGACGCGGACTCTGCGGGCGGTGAACCTGGCTGACCTGGGCGCGTCGGACCTGGAGAACGTGCCGCCAATCAAAATCGAATCGGCGGGCGGAGCAGCCGCAGGCGGCGAAGCAACGGTGCGCACGCTGCTGGTTCCTTACGTGCTGGCCGCGATAATCGCGCTGATCATGCTGGAGGCGATCCTGCTGTACCGCAGCCCGCGTCCGGCGCTTGAATTGGGGCCGTGAACGTTCTGCATCTTTTCGGCGATTTGGTGCCCCGGGGGCTAACGCTGGGAAATCCGCGGGCGCTTTATCTGCTGGTCGCGGTGGCGCTGCTGGCCGCGTGGTCGCTCTGGCAGGCAGGGACGATTCGCCGCGCGGCGGCGCCGCTGATTCGCACGCTGGCGCTCGCGCTGTTCGTACTGGCGATGGCGGACCCGCAGAGCGTGATGCGATCGGAGGGGAACACGAGACCCGTGCTGATCGACGCCTCGGCCAGTATCACTCCCGCGATGCGTACGTACACGGTCAAGCTGTTACGCGACGCGCTCGGATTTCACGCGCATGACCCGGCGATGGTCTTCGCAACGACGGCGGTCGACGAGACCTTCGGCGCGGTCGAAGACAGCGCAGCCAGTGGCGCCGGATGCGGCGGCTGCGCTCCGGGGGCGACCAATCTGGAAGCGGCACTCGATCGAGTCGCCGCTGACCCGACGGCGCATGGTGGGCCGGTCGTGCTGGTGACGGACGGATGGCAGAATCGGGGCGACGCCGCCGCGGCGGTCAATGCGCTGCGCGCCGCCGGTATCAGGTTGTTCATCTTCACGCCGCCGGGGGCGCAATCGATCCCAAACGTTACAATGACCGAGCTGAGCCTGCCGCCGGCACTGGCCAAGGCCGAACCGTTCGCGCTGGGCGTGACGATGACGAACCTCAACGCGCAGAACGCCGCGGGAACGCTCTCGATCTACCGCAACAGCGCGCTTATCGAGCAGCGCGACGTCACGCTGCCGCCGGGCCAGTCGCGCTACGATTTTCCGGTGCGGTCCGAAGAGGCCGGGCTGGTCGGCTACCGCGCGGTGTTCAAGGCGGCGAATCCCGCGCTCGATGCCGATACCAGCGACGACTCGCTCCAGGGATGGGTCGGGATCGGCGCGCAGCGGAAGATCTTGATCCTGACCGACAGCGCACGCGATGCAAGCTACCTCGAGACCGTCGTGCGGCGCGCCGGCCTGGAGCCTACCGTCACCGTGGTGGCCGGCGGCGACTACAACGGTAATCCAAAGGGTTACGACGCGGTGATTCTGAACAACGTGCCGCGATCGAGTCTGACGCCGGCGGCGCAGAG
>DASPQS010000024.1:0-2477 GCA_035624865.1 Binataceae bacterium (SeqCode)
GGGTCGCTAAGACAGCGATCGATGTCCATACGAACCTCCGGAGGCTTTCATTACGTGCGGCACATATCACGGCCGCGCCAAAAGCTTTCCTGGCGACATATATGCTTGCGGGACAATATCATCAAGGAAGGCGTTCAGGGCCGCTTCATCCGCGCAGCGCGTAGCGCGCGAGTTCCGTGTAGGTCGAGGATTCGGGTCCGAGCGTGCTCTGGTAGAGCATCATCGTATCGACGTGCGTGGCGCCGAATTCGCGGTCAGCGGCCTCGGTGATCGCGCCGCGTACCATCCGCCATGCGCGCGGATTGCGCACCCGCCCGATCGTGAGATGAGGCGTAAAGGCCCGCCGCTCCGCTGCGAAACCCGCATCCACCGCCGCTGCCTCCACCCGCGCCGCCAACTCAATCAACGCGTCCGACTTAAGCCCGACCCATACGACGCGCGGACGCTGCGGGTCGGGAAACACCCCCGTCCCGTGCACATCGATTGAAAATGGCGCCGTCGTCCCCGCGATCCGCTCCAAAGCCGGGCTAAGCCGCTCGAGTTGCTCCGCCGCGACCTCGTCGCCGAGGAACCGCAGCGTCAGATGCAGGTTCGCGCGCCGTATCCAGCGAATCCCATCGGACGACCCGCGCAGCGTCTCGATAAACGCCGCCAGAGCGTCCTCCACCTCCGCGCCCATCCGGAGCGCCACGAACGCGCGAATCTTGTCGGGCAGTCCGCTCACCCGCCTACGTCTTCAATGCCGATGCGACAGTGCGTGTTCCACCAGCACCAGCCGGTCGTTGCCGAAGAACATCTCGCCCTCGACGAAAATCGTCGGTGACCCGAACCCGCCCCGCTCGATTAGCTCGTCGGTGTTCGCCTTTAGTTTGTCTTTGTAAGGCTGCGACGCTATTTTTGTGAAATATTCGCCTTCGTCGAGTCCGACCGCCCGCACGATATCACGCAGGACTTCGTCCTTACTGATGTCCTTGTTCTCGCCCCAGTAGGTCTCGAATACCCTTCGTGAATAGGGTGAAATCTTTCCGTGCTCCTCGGCCACGAACGCCCCGCGCATCGCCTTGACCGAGTTCACCGGGAAAACCACGAGCCCCGACGGGTCGACAATCTTGAGTCCGTACAGATGCGCCCAGTCCTGCATGTCCTTCTTGTAGTAGCGGGCCTTTGCCTTCACCGGATTCGCGCGGCTCTCATACACCGACGGGTTGACCGCGTTGAAAACGCCGCCGACCAGGATTGGCCGCCACACCAGCTCGGCCTTGCCGCGCCGCGCCACTTCCTCGATCTGGCTGAAGGCCAGGTAAGTCCACGGACTTGAACAATCGTAGAAGAACTCGAGCTTCTTGCCCATCGAAATGCTCCTTGCGGAAATCGGTCCCGTCCTTGCTGCGCGGAAAATATCACAGCGCGAGCCGCCGGAACCATCCGCCGCGCGGCGTGACGTGTCAGGGGTCGGTGGATTGAGCGGTCGAGGATGACGCCGCAGTTCGGGTTGGTCCACTCGCCGGCGCGTTTGTAACCTTGACCAGATCGGCGACGACTTCGCCGATGAAGACCGCGCAGGCGATTCGCACGGGCAGATGGCGCGCGTCGTCCGTCACCCACAGCGTGGTCTCGCGCGCCTGGCTGCGGAACGACCCTTCGCTTAGCCACAAGACTGAGGGTTCGATCCGCATCGTATCGAACGTGCCGAATGCCGTCGTAATCCGCTCGCGCTTGACCACCGTGAATTCGAACACGTAGCGATTGCCGCCGCTGAAGACATCGAAAGTGTAGCTCTGTCCGGCCCTGAGCGGCTGCGACAGCGCCATCATCGCGCCCGAGAACGGACCCCACGGATCGCCGCCGCTGAAACGCCGCGTCCAAATCCGCCCGTGGGCGTTGCGCTTCACGCTGGTCACCAGATGGGCGCTGTGGTCGAAAGCGACGCGCCATTCGTCGCGCCGTTTTTTCTCGTGTTGGAGAATATAGATGTCGGCGGGCTGGAAAGATCCGCGCTGGAAATTCTCGCTGAAGTAATCGCGCATCCGGTAGAGCAGGTCGACCCCCTTGCTGCTCGTAATCCACATCTGCCCCGTCCACCACTCGGGATGGGCCCGGTTGTAGGCGAGCGTGATCCGCGCTTCGGCCGCGGGGATTCCGATCCATGAGGCGTCGTACACGAGCGTCTCGCCGTCGGCGAACGGCGGCGCGCCCGGACGGTAACGCGGGATCGGCAAGTCGGCGGGCAGCGGAATCGGATCCTGCGCGCGATGCGCGCGCGGCTTGGCGGATGGCGCGGGCGACGCAATCGCGGAGGCGTTGGCGCGCAAACCGCCGCCGGTCGACGCGACGCACAAGGCCATCGCGGCCGTCGCCAGGGCGAGGCGCCGCAAGGCGGGCCGTGGCGCACGGACCATTTGTGGCGCACGGACCATTTTATGTTTGGCTGAAATCGAATACACTCTTGTCGATCGATTCTGCCCAATCGCGGAGGG
>DASPQS010000025.1:0-11361 GCA_035624865.1 Binataceae bacterium (SeqCode)
CTGGCATGAATTGGTCAGCGAGGTTCCCGATCAGCCTCAGGAGTCTATCGAGGGTGACGCGAGTTGCCTCGTCAAGTTTCGGCAGGCCTTGCGACAGCTTCCCGAGTTTCAGCGCGAGGCGTTTGTCATGACCAAGATCGAAGGGCTTTCCCTGCTCGAGGCCTCGGAGCGCACCGGCGCCAGTGTGGGCACGTTGAAAGTCCGCGTCCATCGGGCGTATGACTTCCTGAAGAGAGCTATCCTCCGCTGATCCGGTCACATGGAGAAAATGCCCCAGGTCGACTTCGACGCGCTCGCAGACCGCGCAATTGGCAAGTTCGAACCCGCCGGAAAAATCTGGCCGCCGGGCATCCGCCTGGCTCTATGGTTGGGGCTCGAACTGGCTATTTTCGTATTGGTCGCGCTTGTGGATCGTCGGCCGGACCTGGCTGCGCAATTGGGCAACCCGCGTTACCTGTTTCAATTGGGGACATTCATTGTTGCGGGAACCGTCGCTGCCGGCCTTGCGCTGCGAACCGCGATACCGGGACGCGAGGCGACCCGGGGCGAGTTGATCCTGCTCTCGTTCGCGGCACCGATCGTGATAGCCGCGATCCTGTCCGCGCCGGTCAGGTTGAATGTATCGATCTGGCAGTTTCTACGAGCCGGAACCTGGTGCCTGGGCTGCACAGTGGCTCTTGGAGCGCTGCCTTGGGCGATTCTCTTCTGGACCGTGCGGCGCGGGGCGCCCTTCATGGTCGAAACGGAGGGTGCGCTGATCGGCGCGGCGGCTTTTTCGTTTGCGTTCGCTGCAAGCCGCCTGGGCTGTCCAATAGATGACGCGATGCACATCCTGGTCTGGCACGCGACACCCGTCGCGGCAGGAACCCTGCTCTCGATAAGCGCCGGGATCGCATGGCTGCGGCGCGACGCCGCGGCACAAATCAGAATTGCGCGGGCATCTCACGGCCTGTAAACGAAACTTCGGGCGTCGCCTGCCTTTTTCGCGCAGGGTTTCGACCCGAGGACCGCGAAATGGCCCAATGTCCAAAGATGCCCGCATGTGCCATGCTAGCCGGAGGAGTTTTTTCCTGTACAGGCAGGGTCCATGAGCTCAGGCGCGGATCATCCGACCGAAGCGAATCCAGAACCGTTCAGCTCAGCGTCCGCGGAACGAAAGCGCCGAGACTCGGCGCTCGACAGCCATATCCAGCCCTCGAACGGCGTTGCTGACGGCGCTCGTGCGGCAACAATGCCCGCACCGGAGCCCGTCGAATTTCGCTATCTCAATCGCGAGCTCACCTGGCTTGCCTTCAATCGGCGCGTCCTCGCCGAGGCCGAGGATGAACGCAATCCGCTGCTCGAGCGGCTGAAGTTCCTCGCGATCACCGCGTCAAATCTCGATGAATTTTTCATGAAGCGCATCGGCGGCCTCAAACAGCAGGTGGCCGCCGGGGTACACGAGCTCACGGTCGACGGACACACCCCGCAATGGCAGATCGCGGCCTGCTACGAGGAGGTGCGCGCGCAGGAACGGCGCCAGCGCGAGATTCTCGCGGCGTTGCTCGGCGCGCTGCGCGCCTGCGGGATCGAGGTTGCCGCCTACACCGATCTCAGCCCCGCCGATCAGGCGTCCTTGCGCGAGCACTATCTCAAGAACATCTTTCCGCTGGTGACGCCGCTGGCGATCGACCCGGCACATCCGTTCCCGTTCGTTTCCAATCTTTCGCTCAATCTGCTGGTGACGGTACCCGGCGCCGGCGGGCCTGACGCGGACGGGTCACTGTCGCGGGTGAAGGTGCCGGTGGGCGCGGGAATTCCGCGCTTCCTGCGCGTCGGCTCGAGCAACCGTTTCGTCCCGCTCGAAGACGTGATCGCGCACAATCTGGACATGCTCTTCCCGGAGATGGAACTCGCGGCTTGCGAGTTGTTCCGCGTGACGCGTAACGCCAATACCGAACGCGACGAAGAGGAGGCGGACGACCTGCTGGCACTGATCGAAACCGAGCTGCGCGATCGCCGTTTCGCCCCGATCGTGCGACTCGAGGTGACCCCCGGGATGGATCCGGTGCGGCGCGGAATGATCGCCGCCGAACTCGGGCTCGACGAGAACGCCGACGTTTTCGAGGTCGATGGCATGTACGCGATCCGCGATCTGATGGAGATCGCAAGCCTCGACGCGCCCGATCTGCACGACCCGCCGCACCATCCGGTGGACCATCCGCGCCTGCAGGAACCGCGCAACCTCTTCCACACGATTCGTGACGCCGGTTCGATCCTCCTGCTCCATCCCTACGATTCGTTTTCGACCTCGGTCGAACGCTTCCTGCGCGAAGCGAGCACCGACCCCAAAGTGCGCGCGATCAAGATGACGGTGTATCGCACATCGGCGGACGCGCGGCTGTTCGGCTATCTGTGCGACGCCGCGCGCAACGGCAAGCAGGTTGCCGTGGTGGTCGAGCTCAAGGCGCGGTTCGACGAGGAGGCGAACATCCGCTTCGCCACGCGCCTCGAGGAATTCGGCATCCACGTCACCTACGGCGTGGTCGGCCTGAAAACGCATTGCAAGGTGATCCTGGTGGTGCGACAGGACTACAACGGGCTGCGCCGGTACGCGCACATCGGCACCGGCAACTATCATCCGGGAACCGCGCGCGTTTACGCCGACTTTGGGCTGATCACCTCCGACGACACGATCGGGCGCGACTTAACCGAGCTCTTCAACTACCTGACCACCGGTTACCGGCCCAAACGCCACTACACAAAGATTCTGCCCGCGCCCGCGATCCTCAAGAACGCGCTGCTCGAGCGAATCGCGCGCGAGGCCGCACTGCAGGCGCAGAATCCCGGTTACCTGGGACTGATCCAGTTCAAGATCAACGCGCTCGAGGACGCCGATATAACCCGGGCGCTGTACCGCGCTTCGCGGGGCGGAGTCAAAGTCGATCTGATCGTCCGCGATACCTGCCAGCTAGAGCCGGGAATTGCGGGCCTGTCGGACAACGTGCGGGTGGTCAGCATCGTCGGGCGCTTTCTCGAGCATGGGCGCATCTACTATTTTCGCGCCGGGGGCACCGAAGAATACTTCATCGGGTCGGCGGACTGCATGACGCGCAACCTCGAAAGCCGCGTCGAAGTGGTCGTGCCGATCGAGGAGCCGGGGCAGCGAAAGGAGCTGCGCAAGGTCTTCGACCTCCAGCTCAAGCCCAACCGCTGCCAATGGCAGATGCAGTCCGACGGAAGCTACGTACGCGCCACCTCCAACGAAAGCTGCCAGCAGATGCTTATCGACCTCGCCGAGAAGGAGCAGCATCAACGGCGCCGGCGCCATCGCGGATTCGCCCGCCGCGCCGCTCCCGGCTGACTTGCCCGCTCGGCTTGGCGACTAGCGCGCAGCCGGCTTCGCCTTGGCGCGTGCGCCGATCGCGCCGCATCCGCGCAGCTTCTCCAATTCCGACGCGCCAATACCCCAGTCGCGCAACGCTTCCTCGGTATGCTCGCCGGGACTCGCGGGACCGCGCTGGATCGCGCTTGGAGTCCGCGCAAAGCGCGGAGCGGGCCCAGGCTGCAGCACCCCGTCGTACTCGACGAAAGTTCCGCGATGGCGGTTGTGCGGATGATTCGGCGCCTCCCGCATGCTCAGCACCGGGGCGAAGCAGACCTCGCTGCCTTCCATGATGCGGCACCATTCCTCTCGCGTCTTGGTGCGGAAGATCTCGGCAATGCGTTCCTTCAGCGCCTGCCACGCCGATCGATCGTTCTGGGGCGGCAGTTCCTGGCCTTTGAGCCCGGTCAGGCGCAACAGCTCGTCGTAGAATTTGGCTTCGATCGATCCGATCGCGACGTACTTGCCGTCACTAGTTTCGTATACGTCGTAATAGTGGGCCCCGGTGTCGAGGATATTCTCGCCCCGCTTATCCGACCAGATTCCCGACGCGTGCAGGCCATAAATCGCCGTCATCAGCGAGGCTGCGCCGTCGACCATTGCCGCGTCCACCACCTGGCCCTGGCCCGACTTCTGTGTCTCGAGCAGGCCCGCCACCACCCCCAGCGCGAGGTAAAGCGCACCGCCGCCGAAGTCGCCGATCAGATTAAGCGGCGGCACCGGACTTTCGCCTCGCCGCCCAATCGAATGCAACGCGCCGCTCAGCGCGATGTAGTTGATATCGTGGCCGGCTGCGAGAGCGAGCGGACCGTCCTGGCCCCACCCGGTCATCCGCCCGTAGACGAGCCGCGGATTGCGCGCCATGCACACGTCGGGCCCGAGCCCCAGCCGCTCCATCACGCCGGGCCGGAAGCCCTCGATCAGCGCGTCGGCCCTTTCGATCAGTCTGAGCACGACCTCGGTGCCCTCGCGGCGTTTCAGATCGATCGCCACGGAGCGCCGTCCGCGCCCCAGAAAGTTGAACTTGGTCGCCGTCGCTATCCCCAGGCCCGCATCTTCGGCCCGATCTATCCGCAATACGTCCGCGCCCATGTCCGAGAGCATCATCGCGCACATCGGCGCAGGTCCGATCCCGGCAAATTCGATTATCTTGTAGCCCGACAAAGTACCCATCGATCGTGCCTCCTGTAGCGAAGTGATGAGCCGGTTGGATTCAGACGTGCCGGCGCAGGAAATCGAACATCAGCCGATGACCCTCGCGGCAGCCCCCGAGCGCGTCCATCATCATGAACGCATGGGGCATGTCGTCGATCTCGTGCATTTCGTGCGGGATCCCGGCCTGACCCAGCGCCGCCGCCAGCGCGCGCGATTGCCCCAGCAGCGGGTCCGCCGTCCCGCAGATGACAAAGCATGGCGGTACCGCCGTCGGCTTGATCGCGCGCAGCGGACTCACTCGCGGGTCTCTCAGCGCGGCCGGATAATGGCCGCCGCAGTATACTCGCGCCATCGCCTCGGCGGCCGCAGGATTCGGCGACCGTTCGATCAGCTCGGCGAAATCGAATACGCCGTAAATCAGCGCCCCCGCGCGCAATCGCGGCGCATGCGGATCGGATGCCAGCGCCAGCATCGCGGCGGCCGTCAGGTTGCCGCCCGCCGAGTCGCCCGCCATCCCCATGCGCGAAGCGTCCCCGTTCCAGCGGCTCGCATTTTCCGCAGCCCATTTCACCGCAAAGACGCAGTCATCGTAGCCCGCGGGAAATGGATTCTCGGGCGCCAGCCGATAATCGACGTTGATTGTCAGGTAACCCTGAGCCGCGAATTGAGCCCCGAGCTTGCGATGAGTCTTCGGACTTCCAGCGATCCATCCGCCGCCGTGGATCAAAACCATCACCGGATACGGTCCGGCGCCCGCTGGCACCGCGACGTCGGCCCGCAGGCCGTCGCGTAGCTCGACCTCGTCGTGCAGCCCTCCGATCGGCGGGAGGATCGCGTTCAACCCCAACTCCGCGACAAAACTGTCCAGGTCGTCGCGAAATTTGCGTATATCGCCTCGCGGCCGGCTGGAAAAATCGTTCCAGCGTTTGATGAGAAGGCGTTCGTGTTCGGTCAGCATCGTGATCTCCCCTGTTCTGCGAGCCTATCCAGAACTACGTCGGAAGTATCGCACGGGTCAAATACCTCCGGCGCGAATTTAAGGACCGTCGGGACCCGCCAATTTCCTTATGACCGCCGAAGCGAGCACAGATAATAGGGATTGCTCGCGGTCGAGAGGGCGAGGCGCGGGCAAAGACCTGCTTCCGCAACGGCGCAACTCGGACCTGCCTGCGAGAGTTTGAAAGCTCCGACCCCTTTTTGTCGAGAAGTGAGCGGATTCCTGTCTGGAGGCTCGCGAGGACAAAGGCGCTAATCGGGGCGGCTGCTGGCCGAGCAGGGACGGGGTCGTCCCCTCCTTCGCCCGTATCCCCGGGGGAACGTGGCAGCGCTATACGTGCGACCCCGTCCCAATTCTGGACGCGCAACTGTTAGCACCGCTCCAACGCTCGAGCAGGCTACAGGACCCAGTTCGTGTAGTCAACTAACAGTCAAACTGCTGCTAACTATGAGTTAGCGAAAAGACGCAGAATTTTACTCATGCAGGCCGCTCACGGGCGACCACTCGTCCAGATCACTCGCCCGACCAGCGTGATACTCTCCGGCGCAACCGTCAGCGCCCGATAGGCGGGATTGTCGCTGCGAATCGCGAGCTTTCCATCCGGCTCGCGCTGGATCCGCTTGATCGAGAGATCGCCTCCGTTGCGCAGCACGTAAATACCGTCCGACTTAAACCGCGTCTCGCGCAGATCCGCCAGAACCAGGTCCGCCTCGTCGATCGTGGGCGACATCGAATCGCCGACCACCTCAATCAGGGCGAGGTCCTTGGCTTCGGCGTTGAGCGTACGTTTCAGCCAATCCGCCCTGAAGTTGACGTAGTCCACGATTTGCGAACTCACCAGGTTTGACTTGCCGTCCATCTCGTGCAGCGAATGCAGCGGCATCGGCGCGAATTCCGATCGTGGCACCGCGCGGGGCTCTGGTCTGGCCTTCAGCGGCTCGCCCTTACCCGTCGCCAGCCATTCGACCGATACGCCCGCCGCCTTAGCGAGGTTCACCAGGCTGATCATGCCCGGCTTGCCGCGTCCGGTTACCCATTTGTAGATGGCGTTGTCCGAGACGCCAACGGCGCGGGCGAGATCAGCGACAGAACCGAACTGTTGCATGATCAGGCGCAGCCTGGTGCCAAATTCTTCATCTACTACAGTGGTTGACATATCTCTCCTACGGTGGAATATTATGTCGCCAGTAGGGCTTCGAAAAATGATTAAAAGCCCAATCCGTTATCGCCTTATCACTCCTTCCGCATCAAAGCGGGCCAACCGAAAACCTAACCACGTGGCAACCGGTGGTTCGACCCGATCGGCGGCATATGCGCCACGCGAACCGAAAGCTGGTGGAGACATGAACCGCGAGCGACGACTCATCTCTATCCCCGAGGTACAAGCTGCTGTCGCGCAAATGTTCCATCTGAGCCGCGCGCAATTGTTGTCGCGCAGCCGGCGGCAAAATATCGCACACGCGCGGCAGATCGCCATGTACCTGAGCCGCGAACTGACCGGCCGCGCCGGACAGCACGGCGACGCGGACAGCGCCGCGCGCGGACCCAGCGCTTCCTTTCCTCGCATCGGCATCGCGTTCGGCCGAGACCATTCGAGCGTGATTCATGCGTGCAACCGCGTCGCGCGCCGCCGGACGATCGACGCGGACTTCGCGAAGCTGCTCGATCGTCTCTCGCACTATGTGCGCGGCGCCCGCGATTCCGCTGGCTCGGCGCGGGAGGCGCTGTGATGGAGCCGCGCGAACGCGATCAGGATACTGCGAAAACCGCACCAACTCACGATAGTCATGAGCCGCAATCCATCCAACACGGCGCTGCCTCAGACTTCGCCGAGCCCCCCGACGATCGATCGTTCGCCAACGCCGAGCCGGCTCACGAGCGGCCCTCGATCCTGAACGGACTGACCGAGTTAATCGGCGAAGAGGCGGCCGACAAACTGCTCGAGAAGTTTGGCGGACGGCGGCTTTACGTGCCGCATCTGCCGCAACTGGGCGATGTGCTCACGGGCGCCATCGGAAAGGCGGCAGCGGAGCGGCTCTCCGAGCTCTTCGGCGGCGACCGCGTCGACGTGCCGAACCCCACGCCGCGCCGCACGCTCATCGTGCGATTGCGCGGCGCGGGCCTGAGTGTCGACGCGATCGCCGGCGTGGTCCACTGCACGCGGCGCCGCGTCTATCAGGTATTGGCCGAAGCCCGCGCTCCGCAAGTTGAGGACTGAACCTCTTTCCCTTTCCCCACCGGTTTTCGAAGCAGATTCGCGTGTAGCAAGCGCCGCCGCCGCTTGAATGGCAGCGGGGGCGGATTAGCTACTCGCGACGATTATTCACCGCTCGTGGACGGCGAAGCGCACCGGTTTGCCGTACCATTCGGCGGTTTCCGCTTCATTGGGCAGGATAGTGAAATATTTCACCCTGAGCAGCGATGTTGGGATGGAGTATGGTGCCGGACGTGAATACTGAGTACCCAGACTTTTCGCCTTCTTATCCTCCGGCCTTCCTGTGTGCGATGAACCGGCTGCTCAGAGACGAGGGTGGGTATTCGAAGTATTCCGACGATCCGGGCGGTGAGACGCATTTTGGAATATCTAAACGCGAATATCCGGATTTGGATATTGCGGGGCTGACGCGCGAAGAGGCGGCGAAGATTTACTACCGCGACTGGTGGATGCGTTATGGCTATTCGGATTTGCCCGGGCCGATTGGGGCGAAGCTGTTCGACCTGGCGGTGAATATCGGGCCCGAGCACGCCACGCGCTGCCTGCAAAGGGCGTTGCGGGCGTGCGGGCGTGCGCCCGCCGAGGACGGGATGCTGGGGCCGGAGACGCGCAAAGGCGCAGCGTCGGCGAATCAGATGGCGCTGATGGCGGCGCTGCGCGCGGAGGCGGCGGCCTATTACCGGGTGCTGGCGGCGGGCGCGCGCGGCGCCGCCGCGGAGAGCGATCGGAAGTTTATCGAGGGATGGCTCAACCGGGCCTACGAATAGAAATGGGCTCTGACGCAAGGAATTTCGAGCAGGAGGTACTGCCATGATTTACGTGAATATCGCGGGTTATATCGCAACCGCGCTGGGCGGCCTGGTGCTCGGCGCGATGTACGGACGGCGGGTGGCGGCCGACGCGGCCAGCCTGATGCATTCGATCCAGACGCGGCTGGCCGCGGTCGAACATGCGATGCGCGGGACGCACGACGCCGGCGCGCAGAATGCGGCCGCCACGGAGCATCATGCGAGCGCGATCGAGAAACTGGCGGGGGCGATCGAGAAGCACGCGGCGGCGGTCGACGACCATGGCGCGGCCACCGTGGCGGCCGCGGTCGAGAGCCGCTCGGGCGGAGCCGCGGCGGCGGCGAAGGACTGAAACCACTCATGTCAGCGCTCTTGATCAGCGGTTTGTGGAAGCCGATCGCGATTGCCGCGCTAATCGCAGCGCTGCTGGCCTATCGCGCCGTGCTGATTCATCAGCGCGACGCGGCGCGGGCACAGGCACAAGCGGCGCAAACCCAGGTGCTGGAACTCCAGGCGAGCAACGCGGCGCTGACGAGTTCGATCGCGCAACAGAATGCGGCGCTGGACGCCTTGCGCGCACGGGAGCAGGCAGCGCAGGCGGCGGCGGGCAGCCGCGAGGCCGCGTATGCGAAGAGCGGCGCGGAGGTGATGGCGGCGCAGGCCGCGCGCGCGAGCGCATTAAGCAAGGCCGCGGTGCCGGCGGACTGTATCGGCGCGATCCGATGGGGCAACGCGCAAGGACCCGGTCTGGGACGATGGTGAGGCGCCTCCTCCCGCTTCTCCTGGTCCTTTTTGCGGGCTGCGCGTCTGCCCCGCCATCAGGTCCGATCGCCGCGCCGGTAACGGTGAAAGTGCCGGTGTACGAGCCGGTTTACTGCGCTATCCCGGCGCTGGCCAAGCCTGCGCTGCCGATAGCTGAACTGCACGCGGACTCGGCGCCGGCCGACACGATTCGCGCCTATGCGGCGACGGTGGTGATGCTCAAGGGCGCGGTGAGCGAGCGCGACGCGGTAATCGCGGGATGCGGGAAGCCGCAGGCCGCGAGCGGCGGCAGTTCGGCGAATCCGGGGCGCGAGCAAGGGCGAAACGCAGAGCAATGAGGTTTCAAGTGAGTAGTCGACCATGAAATGGCTGCAAGATGCGCTCACGGGAAAGGACAATCTTACGTACGACGCGGCGCGATTAATCGGAGTGGTGGGAGCGGCCGCGTACGTAGTGTTCTGGTGCGCGGCGGTCTTCAACTTCGGCCATTTCGGAGCCTCCGACGCGGCGGCGTACGGAGCGGGGCTCGCCGCGGTTCTGCTGGCGATGTCGGGGGCGGTGAAGCTGAAAGAGAGCGCCGAACCGGCGGCGCGGAGCGATGGGCAATGATGTTTGAAGTATTCAGGCAACCCTCACCTGACGCTCGCGTTGCTCGCGCCACCCTCCCCCTGGTCAGGGGGAGGGATTTAGGAACGAGCAGGATACAGCAGGACTTGCTCACGCCAAATACGGGGCGCGACGCCAGCAGGCTAATGAGTAGTGCACCTGGGCGGACGCAGGCTCGTTCGTATCGCGCCGGAGTGACGGGAGGCGAAATGCAGTGGCTACTGCCCTCTCCCTTGATCCCTCCCCCTGGACAGGGGGAGGGGCACAGAAAAGGGCAGGAAGAAGGTGGAATAGGTGGGGCGCCACGAAGAGCCGGGGGAACAATGCTCGAGTCCGTTTCGGCGCAAAGCGCCGCGGGCCGGAGCGTGTCATGAGCTGGGATGCGATTGCGACCTTCGCGATGGCCTTCGTCACGCTGGTGGGGCTCAACCTGGGAGCGATCCGCTGGGTACTGAGCACGCAGGCGAAGGAGCTGCACGGGCAGCTCGCGACGATCAAGCGGGAGGGCACGGAGTTTTCGCACGGGGTCGAGCGCGAACTGTTGAAGCTGAAGGCGGACCTGCCGGTCGAGTACGTGCGGCGCGAGGACTGGATCCGCTTCAGCAACACGCTCGAGGCGAAGCTGGACGCGCTGCGGGGGGAGCTGAGGGCTGAGATCCTGGCGCTGCGCGAACGGCTCTACGATCGCGGGCAGTCATCGGAAGAAGAGACCACGATATGAATGGCGTTGATTTGGAACAGAAGCAGCGCGAGGAAGCGCGCTGGCGGACACTGCGGGTGCTCGATGCGGGGCGGCCGATCGCAGTGTCGGAGAATATCGTGTGGCGCGTGCTCAACGACGTGCGGCTGACGCTGTCGCTGAGCGCGCTGCGGCGCGAACTGGATTACCTGCGCACGCTGGGCCTGCTCGAGATCGAGGGGCAGGAGACCGGCACCTGGTATGCGCGCCTGACTGCGAGCGGGGTGGACGTGGTCGAATACACGGTCAGCGCGCCGCCGGGGGTCGGGCGGCCGAGGAAATACTGGTGAGCTTCCCCACGGCGGCAGGCGGGACCGCGATGCGCAGCCTGACGGACCGAACCGTCTCGAGGCTGCCGCGCGAGGTGCGCGACGAACTCAACCGCCGGCTGACGGCGGGAAGCTTTGCGAATTACGGATCGCTCAGCGAGTGGCTGCGCAAGCGGGGCTACAACTTCAGCCTGAAATCGATCACCAAGTACGGTGACAAACTCGAGCGGCGGCTGGAAGCGGTGAAACTGGCGACCGCGCAGGCGCGGGCGGTGGTCGAAGCGACGGACGGGGACGATCTCAAGCTCAACGAAGGGCTGCTGCGGCTGGTGCAGCAGCATCTGTTCGCCGTGTTGATGGAGATCAACCCGGACCCGAAGCAGCAGAACCTGGCGACGATTGCACGCAGCGTGGCCGAGATGGGGCGCGCGTCGATCGCGCAAAAGAAGTACGTGGAGGAGCTGCG
>DASPQS010000026.1:0-4028 GCA_035624865.1 Binataceae bacterium (SeqCode)
GAGCGATGGATCGGCCGATGCCGCGGCCACCGCCGGTAACCAAAGCCCGGCGGCCACCCAACTCAATCAGATGTCCCACGCTTATAGCCCCTGCGCTCCCACGTTTAACCGGAATTTCCGCTTTTGCGCTGAGTCTTGGACTTCGCTCTTATACCACGCGTTTCTTCGGCAACATTTTTCCCGGTGGCAAACGGTATCGCCATGTCCTAATCTTCAGATTCACTGGGAGAGAGGCGGAGTTTCAGGCAAGACGTAAGCACGCGAGGTGAACGTAATGGAATACAACGTCATCGACGCTGATGGCCACGTTTGTGAGCCGCCCGACCTCTGGGAGAAGTACATCGAGCCGAAGTTCCGCGAAGGCTGCCCCAAGCTGATTACGGCGGGGGACGGCGGCGAGATTCTCCGGATCGAAGGCGACTATGCGATCGACTTGGGCCGCGGCAAGAAGAAGGTGAGCTTTGGCGGAGTCGGCGCGATCGGTGCTCGCGACGGCAAGGTCTCGCCGAGAATCCCGTACGCGGAGGGACGCAAGGGCGGCTTCGATCCGCACGCGCGCATCCCTGACATGGACGCCGAGGGGATCGACGCGGCGTTCCTCTATCCGAGCCTGGGACTCTTCCTCGGCGCCATCAAGGATCCCGAGTTTTCGTCGGCGGCCAGCCGCGCCTACAACCGCTGGCTTGCCGACTACTGCAAAGCTTACCCCGAGCGCCTGTTTGGAGCCGCGATGCTGCCGATGCAGTCGGTCGAGGGGGCGGTGCAGGAGATGCGTTTCGCGGCCAAAGAACTCGGCTTTCACGCCGGTTTTATCCGGCCGAATCCGTACAACGGGCGCGTCCTGCACGATCCCGAGTACGACCCGCTCTGGACCGAAGCGCAGGAGCTGAACTTTTCGATCGGTATCCACGGGGGTTCCGAAAGCGGGCAGGCGACGCTGGCGATGGATCGCTTCAAGAAGAGTGGCGCGGTGCGCCATTGCGTGGCGCATACGTTCGAGATGATGGCGGCTGCGACCAGCCTGATCATGTGCGGCGTGTGCGATCGCTTCCCGCGGCTCAAGGTCGCGTTTCTCGAATCGGGCGGCGGCTGGATGGCGGGATGGCTCGACCGGATGGATCGCCACTTCGACGACGTCGGGATGAACGACACCGGGCTTTCGACCCGGCCGAGCGAAATCTTCCGCCGGCAATGCTTCATCTCGTTCGAGCCGGTCGAGAAGTCGCTGGCGCTGCTTGCAGACTATATCGGTTCCAGCAACATCCTGTGGGCGACCGATTATCCGCATCTCGACGGTTTCTGGGACGCGCCGGGTATGATCAAACGGATGGGATTGCCGCCCGCAACCTTGGCCAATGTACTGGCCGGCGGCGCCAAGCGCTACTACAACATGCAGTAGACCGGGAGATTGCGCACGGCAGCGGCGGGGATCGTTGACCTCTTCATCGGGAAGAGAAGGTTCGAAAAAGAAAGCGCGAGGTGAACGTCATGGAATACAACGTCATCGACGCTGACGGTCATATCCTGGAACCGCCCGACCTATGGGAACGCTATATCGACCCCAAGTTTCGCGCCGGCTGCCCCAGACTTGTAACCACAGAGGAAGGCGGCGAAGTCTTCGTTATCGAGGGCGATGACGCGATCGACCTCGGGCGCGGCAAGAAAAGAGTCAAGTTCGGCGGACTCGGGACGATCGGGGCGCGCGCCGATCGCGCTGTAAAGTCGCATCGCGTGCCGTATCTCGAAGGGAAGAAGGGCGGCTTCGATCCGCACGCACGGATCCCGGACATGGACGCGGATGGGATCGACGCCGCGTTCCTCTACCCGAGCCTGGGGTTGTTTCTCGGCGCGACCAGGGACCCGGAGTTCTCCGCCGCTACCTGCCGCGCGTACAACCGCTGGCTGGCCGACTACTGCAAACCGTATCCGGAGCGCCTGTTCGGGGCCGCGATGCTGCCGATGCAATCGATCGAGCTCGCGGTTCAGGAGATGGTGTTCGCGGCCAAGGAGCTGGGCTTCCGCTGCGGATTCATCCGGCCGAATCCTTACAACGGGCGCGTGCTGCACGACCCTGGATACGATCCGCTATGGGCTGAAGCGCAAGAGCTCAACTTTTCGATCGGAATCCACGGAGGCTCGGAAAGCGGGCAGCCGACGCTGGCGATGGAGCGGTTCACCAGCGGCCTCGCCGTTCGGCATTGCGTGGCGCATACGTTTGAGATGATGGCGGCGGCGACCAGCCTGATCATGTGCGGGGTGTGCGATCGTTTCCCGCGGCTCAAGATTGCGTTCCTCGAATCGGGAGGCGGCTGGATGGCGGGATGGCTCGACCGGATGGACCGCCACTTCGACGACGTCGGGATGAACGACACCGGGCTCTCGACGCGTCCGAGCGAAATCTTCCGCCGGCAATGCTTCATCTCGTTCGAGCCGGTCGAAGGCACTTTGCGCTGCCTGGCGGATTATATCGGATCGGACAATATCCTGTGGGCGACTGACTATCCGCATGCGGACGGCTTTCCGGATGCGGCCAACATGATCAAGCGCATGGGATTGCCGCCGCGGACGCTGGCCAACGTGTTGGCCGGCGGCGCCAAGCGCTATTACAACCTGCAGTAACCGAGAGGATCCCCGGGGGATTTGAAACGCGGGCGGGCCGGATGGCTCGCCCGTTCCTTTTTCGCCATGATCCGGCGCCGCATCTGAGCGGCTCTTGACAGAGAAGGCCGCGAACGCAAATGACTGCAAGCAAGATCAGGAGGTCGATCGATGGAATTTGGAATTGCCTATCCGGCGCGGCCGGACGCGTGGAAAGATTTGGTTATCGCCGAGGATCACGGTTTCACCCAGGCGTGGTTCTACGACTCGCAGATGATCTACAGCGACGTTTATGTCTGCATGGCGCTGGCGGCGGAACATACGAAACGGATCAAGCTTGCGACCGGGGTGGCGATACCGTCGAACCGGATCGAGCCGGTGACGGCCCATTCGATCGCGACGATCAACCTGCTCGCACCGGGGCGGACGGTGCTTGGAATCGGCACCGGGTTCACGGGGCGCAATACGATGGGGCTGCCGCCGATCCCGCTCGAGCGGTTGCGCGAATACGTGACAATGGTCCGCAAGCTGCTGCGCGGCGAGGAGGTGATATATCGCGACGGCAAACGCGAGCG
The DNA here is from genome assembly GCA_035624865.1 of Binataceae bacterium (SeqCode). Lineage (GTDB taxonomy): Bacteria > Desulfobacterota > Binatia > Binatales > Binataceae > JASHZA01. The sequence goes on from DASPQS010000026.1 coordinate 3,174, forward strand.
AGCGATCCGCTTCCTGCATCAGGAGCACGGCTACATCAACGTGAAAGACCCGGTTCCGATCCATATCGCGGCCGACGGCCCCAAGGCGCTCGAACTGGTGGGGGAAATCGGCGACGGCTGGCTTACCGTGCTGTCGGACCCGGAACGCTTCCGGCAGAAGTTCGATTCGGTAAAGAAGGGCGCGGCGCGGGCGGGGCGATCGGCCGCGGACCTGCGGAACGCGGTGCTCACCTCGGGCTGCGTATTGCGCGATGGTGAATCGGCCACGTCGCCGCGCGTAATCGAGCGGATGGGCCCGTTCGCGGTGGTTTTCCTGCACGCGCTGTGGGAAGCGTCGGCGGTGGCGTCGCATCTGCCGCCGCCGCTGATGAGCCTATGGGAGCGTTATCGCGACGAGTATGTCGCGAAGATGAAGACGCCGGAGAACAAGCGCTACCTGGAAGTCCACGAGGGCCATCTTATCTACATGAAGCCGGGGGAGGAGCGCTACGTCGACGAGACGCTGGTGCGGACGATGACGCTCACGGGGCGCGGCGAGGAGATAGTCGCGCGGCTCAAGGCGTTGGAGGCCGCCGGAGTCAAACAGGTGGCGATCCAAGTGGTTTATCCTTACGGCCGAGAGATGATCGAGGATTTCAGCCGCGAGGTGATCGCGAAGTACTGATTCAGATTGCGCGCCGGCCGCCGCACGCATCGAGGAGTTGTATGAGTCTTCCACTCGAGGGCTATCGGATAATCGAGCTCGCCCAGATCTACGCTGGACCATACTGCGGACTTCAGCTGGCTCATTTCGGCGCCGAAGTAATCAAGATCGAGCCGCCGGGTACGGGAGAACTGCTGCGCAAACGATCGCCC
>DASPQS010000027.1:0-21321 GCA_035624865.1 Binataceae bacterium (SeqCode)
GACAACCGGCGCCCCCCTAGCGGCGCGAGAACAAAATGCCCGCGCCGTAGGTCACAGCACCGGCCGCGATTCCGATCGTTATGCTCTCGAGGCCACTGCGCCACCATGAACGAGCAGTTATCAACGTCTTCGCCGCGCCGACCGCAAACAGCGCGCAGATCGTCGCGCCGGCCGAAATCGCGATGCCGACCGGCGGACGAACGAACGCGTACGGCAGCACCGGGATCGCCGCTCCAAGCAAATACGAGAGGCCAACGGTGAGGCCCGAGCGCAGCGGAGGCTCGGCGATATCCGCGCCGAAGCCAAGTTCTTCGCGCATCATCACATTGGCCCAGCGCTCGCGTTCGCCCGTTATATGCGTGACGATATCGTCCAGCAGCCTGCCGCCGAAGCCTTTGGCGCGGTAGATGCCGCGGATTTCCTCGCGCTCGCGTTCGGGCCAGCGGTCGATCTCATCGCGTTCGCGCTGCACCTCGCTCTGATAGAACTCATACTGCGCGCGGGCCGAGGCGAATGCCGCGAGACCCATCGAAACCGCCCCGCCTAGCATCTCGGCGAGACCGGCCATCACTACTACCGTTGGCGCAGTGAATGCCCCTGCGACACCCGAAGTGACCGCGAACGATGCCACCAGACCGTCGTTGAGACCAAGCATGACGTCGCGCACGCTGGGACCGCCAACCGCATGAATCTGCTCGGTATGATGGTCGTATTCGCGCCTCAGGACTGATAGCGCCATGATCGGTCATCCTTTTGGTTTCACGAGCTAATTCCGTCGTGTGCCTGAAAATCCGTTTTGCGCCGGACGCATCGGACAGCTTCCGCTCGGTGCGGCCTGGCTGGCGCCGCGCCTGGCGCGTTCAACCCGCGCGCGCGTACCGAGGAAATGGCCAAGGAGCCGGCGGGCGCGCGCGGCTTCGGGTTTTTCACCGAGATAGTTGTAGAAGAAACGCAGCCGCTGTGACCGCGAAACAAAACGCCCGATACTGCGGTCGAGATGAACCAGGTTCAGCATCCGCAGGCGCGCCGGAACCCTGCGCACCCGCCGAAAATCCTCGAGATCGATAAAGTACACCGTGATATCGTCGCCGCGCGCCGCCAGCATCAGGTTGGTCTCCTGCAGGTCACGGGTGTAGACGCCGGCCTCGTGAAGACGGCGAATCTCGCGCGCGAGGTGTTCTGAGATCCATTGACGGCGCCGGAAGTTACGCCCGTCGGCCAGGGCAAAGCGGCTCAGTATGCGGGCGTCGCCAAGAGCCTCGCTGATTATGCAGCTCGCGCGGACCAGTCCGCAGCTCCGTAGTTCAAACGCCGCGACCGGTCCTGGATGAGCGAACCCGCAACGGTCTAGGATCGCCGCTCCCCGCAAGGCGCGCGCAGCACGCGAACCGCGAACCAGGTCGGCGATCGAAGTCAACCACGAGCTCGCGGTTGTCCGCTTGACGAACAGGTCGGTGCCGTTATGACGGATAAATCCGGCCGTCGTGCGTGCGGTCGCCTTGACCGGGCGGAAATTCGCTCCAGCCATGAGATCATCGATGCGTTCGACGACGGCTGCGGCATCGGGCTGCCCCGCGAACAGAATCCGCTTGCGCATGAGGCCTGTTAGCCTAGCCGATTGCCGCAACTGGCGCATCTTACAAGAACCCGCCGCGGACGCCTCACAATTATGCTAACGTCGGTTCGATGATACGGGCATCCATCGTCATTCCGGTTTACAACGGCGAACGCACCATCGCCCGGGCACTCGATAGCGCAATGGCGCAGCGCTGTGACGGTGAATGTGAGGTGATCGTCGTCGACGACGGATCGAGCGACGCGACCCCGCAGATTTTGGAAACTTATGGTGCGCGCCTGCGCGTGTTGACCCAGGAGAATCGCGGACCGGCGGCGGCGCGCAACGCCGGCGCGGCCTTGGCGCGCGGCGAATATCTCGCATTCCTGGACGCCGATGACGCCTTTTTGCCCAACAAGATGGCCGTTACCGTACCGGTGCTGGACCGGGTCCCGGCGGCGGTGCTGGTGTTTCACGACGCGATCCCGGTGGACGCATCCGGACGCGAGACAGCCCGTTCCTATGTAACGCCGGCGATGGCATGGGCTCCAACGATGGCAGACCTGCTCGAACGATGGTGGCCGATTCTTCCGAGCACTGCGGTTATGCGGCGCAAAACCTTCGAGGCTTGCGGGGGATTTGTCGAGGAATTCCGTTCCGCAGCTTATGAAGACCCTTACCTGTTCCTGCTCGCGCGCGAACACGGCGAATTCCAATACGTGCCCGAGCGATTGACCTACTACACCATCGAACCACCCGCGATCCGCATGGAAAAATATGTGCGGGCGCAGGAGGTCTTTATCCGCAGAGTGCGGGAGCGCTACGGCGCCAGCGCGCGCGGACTGATTCGCAACACGCGCCATGCATACGCCAGCGCGCTGGGCTACCAGGGGCTGCTCGCGATGTGCGCTGGAGAGGTGGAGGCCGCTCGAGGCTACTTCGTACGCGCGCTCCGTCATCAGCCAAACCTACGCACGGCGCTCAGACTGATGCGAACTTACCTGCCGGCACGAATCGCGCGTGCCTTAAGCGGGCGGACCGCGCAAGGGCCCAACCTGACGGCTTAATCGATTAGACGTTGAATTGTTTGCAGAGCTTCCGCCAGATGGCGTCGTCGAAGGCAGCCTTGTACGGAACGTAGAAGGCGACGCGATCGAGCAGACCGTCGTAGCGCTCTTTGATCCTATCGGCGATGTTGTCGTAAGTTCCAGTCACTGCGTAAACGTCCAGCATTTCGTCGGTAATGAGCTTCGGCATCAAAGCCCAGTCACCTTTGGCGGCGAGTTCGTTGAGCTTCGGCGCCACATCACCCCATCCGTGCATTTCGAGTACGACCTGGTAGGTGCGGGTTGAAGCGTAGAAGGATATCTGCTGGCGCACTCCCGCCTTCGCCCTCTCGATCTCTTCGTCGTTGCGGCCGACGATCACGAACGCGGTGGTAAAGATCGTGAAATCCTTGCGCGAGCGCCCGGACTTCTGAAGGCCCTGTTCGACACGTGGGATAAGAAACTCGCGCAGATACTTGGCGGAAGTAAATGGATGCGCGTGGAGGCCGTCGCACAACTCGCCCGCCATCCGCAGGATATGTTCGTTGACGCCGGCGATATAAATCGGAATTGAGTGGTTGTGCGGCCGCGGCGCGAAGAACGGCGTCATCAGGGAGAAGTTGTAGTATTTGCCCTGAAACGAGAGTTTCTTGCCACCCTCAGCCCAGCACTTGAAGATGGCTTTGAGCGAAAGAATGTACTCGCGCAACTTGGGCACAGGCGGCTCCCATCTGACCCCATAGCGGCGCTCGATATGCCCCTTGACCTGCGTGCCCAGACCGAGGACGAAACGGCCTTTGGAAAGGGCTGCCAGGTCCCACGCGGTGTATGCCATCGTCATCGGGCTGCGCGGAAACGCGATCGCGACCGACGGGCCCATCTTGATTCGCGAGGTATGTTCGGCGACGAGCGCGAGAGGAAGAAAGCCGTCGTTACCCGCCTCCATCGACCAAATCGCGTCGAAGCCGTCTTCTTCCGCGGCTCGCGCCTCCGCCGGCACCAGGGCAAGGTCGCGCGTTGCAATCCCGGTATCGAGTTTCATCGCATCCCCTCTCCAATCAATCGAGCTTTACGAAGCACGCGGATCGTAACAGATGGGCTCCCGCAGGGAAAAGCCGAGTTGACCCCGAAAGCCGCAGCTAGGTGCGTCTCCAAAGGAAACAATTCGCGGCATTCCGAAAGACGGGAGGGGGAAGCCAGGAAGGGCTCGCCCCAGTCACTCGAAAATTCGCGAGAAATCAGAGCCCGGTTAGCGGCACGGCCTTCCACGCCCTCGCGGCATGAGGCTTGCTCCCGGATTGTTTGTCGGAGGTGACTCCAATGCCCGTAGGTGTTGTGCGCACGGTCGAAGATGAGATTGCCTGGGAACGCGCCAAGGAGGCCGCCAGCTGCCAATACCCTGAGGCCGAAGGCGAGCGCTACTGGAGAATCGTAATGGCAATTTACAAGAAGATGACCCACTACGAGCCAGTTGGCGCCCACCACCGTCCGCGCCGCTATGAGAGGCGCTGATCGAACTGAACGATAATCCCATCCGGATCCTGGAAGAGTGTCGTCAGGACTTTCTTCCCGGGCGGTTCGCCGTAAGCGACCGTGTCTGATTCGATCGGAGGCACAAGGATCGGTACTCCTGCCGCCCTGAGCCGCTCAACGCGTTCGCGCAAATCGTCGACCCAGAATGCAAAGTGATGAACTCCGACCTGGTCAAGCTTTATCGCTTCTCCCGTCGCCGCTCCCTCGGGATTCTGCGATAGAACGATGAAGCTCGTGTGAGGTCCCTCTTCAAAACGGAGATAGACCGCGCGCCGCTTGCCCCGTTTGGGGTCGGCAAAGAGTGTTTTCAAACCTCCGATGCTCTCCATCGTATCGAGGCAGACTTTCAGTCCGAGCAGGTCGCGATAGAAATGCAGCGACTTTTCCATGTCACGCACGCCGACCGCTATGTGCGATACTGCCGGGATCATCACGTTGTCCTCCTGTAGTCGCAGGGCCGCGCTAGGGCTCAGGCATTCGTAGCTGTCGCAGGACCCCCGCCGGGGCGCGATCCCAATAACGCCGTTGCGTGCCTCTCGACCGCTGTATTTTTGAAGAAATTGGGATTCATTCCGCTCCAAAACTCAACCGGGTAAGTGAAGACGAAGTCGCGAAAATCATCCTCGCTGATTATCGTCTCGTCGACCAGTTCGTGCGCCTCGACCAGAACCTCCTTCATGTCGGGCACATCAAAATGGCCGATATCCGACCCGAACAGCGTCTTGATCCGCGCACCGTAGGGGTTGACCTTGCGATTGAATCCCCAGGCATTCATCGGATCGTCCGCTTCGCACCCGAAGTAGAAGTTTTCCGCGAACAGGCCGCGAATATCCTCGGCCCGAGTTATTCCGCAGGCAGCGAAATCGTCGATTATCGCAGCACCCTGAGCAGCCCATCGCGCGGCCGCCGTTTCGCCTTCGGGTACCGGCTTCCATTCGCCCAGTTTCTCTGCGGCGGTTTTGCCTTCGTACTTCTCGAACAATTCACGTAACAGTTTGCGATCGAGGTTGGCCGGGTTGACTTCCTCGAGCGCACCGGCATTGCGCTTCTTCCAATGTCCGATGAGATCCGCGTAGAGCTGGCAGGCCCAACCCACACCACCTTCAAGAAAGGCGAACTTCAGTGTCGGGAACCGCCGTGTCACGCCACCCATGAACAGTGCCTTGCACACCGCTTCGCCGGCGCTCGCGAAGTGACCGATGTGATTGTAAGTGAAGTTGGACGGCGACATTCTGAAGCCCATCCCGCGCCCGGCGCTATGGAAGGTCGGCGCCACCCCGAGCTCGACGCACTTGGCCCACACGGGATCGTAGTCATAGTCGCTGTCTATCCCCAGCATGTCGTACCACGCGGCCGTACGAATTCGCTCGCCCTTGCGCGCGAACTCGGGAATCGGCCGCCGGATGACGCTGCCCATAACGACCACCTTGAGGCCAAGCGTTTTGATCGCGTGTTCGAGTTCCGCAATCGCCTCCTGCGGTGTGTTCATCGGGATCACGGCGGCCGGACTTAACCTGTCCGCATATTCACGAAAGGCGTCGGCAACATACATGTTGAATGCTCGGCAGGTTGCCTGGCGCATCTCGTCGTTTCCGATGGCGTACAGGCCCAGTCCGGAAGTCGGATAGAGCACCGAGAAGTCAAGTCCCAGTTCCCCCATCCGCTCGTAGAGCAGGCGTGGGATCATCGCGGTCGCCCGGTCGCGCGTGTTTTTGGTCGGAAAGGCCCACCAGGATTGCTGGGCGCGCCGCCCCTCGCGGCGCTGCTCCAGGGTCATCGACAGAATCCGGCCGACGACCTCGTCGCGCGACGCGAGGCCCTCAGCCGCCTTGGTCCCGCCGACCTGTTTCAGATAATCAAGAACCATGGGAAAGTATTCGACCCAATGACCGTCCGAATCGATCACTGGATGCTGCAAATTCGCGTGGATTTCCCTGGGATCAGCGTGATGATTACCCGCCATGGCGCACCATCCTCCTATGCTTGCGGCAAGCCACTTAGCGCAACAGCTACCCGCCGCCAGATCGCGATGTCAAGGCGCATGCGTTTGGGCTTTCGCCGGGCATCTTGCTAGAACCGACTAGTCTTGGCACGACCCGAGGTGACGCCGGGCTTGCGCGGCATCGGGTCCTTTGCAAAGAGCGCCATGAGCGAGTCTGAAGGAAGCCATCATGGGGAAACTTGACGGCAAGGTCGCATTCATCACCGGGAGCGGTTCCGGCATCGGCCGGGCCGCCGCGATTCTGTTTTCACGCGAAGGTGCAAAGGTTGTCGTAGCCGATATCTCGCGCGAGGGCGGTGAACACACCACCGCGATGGCGCGCGATCTTGGCGGCGACGTGACCTTTGTGCGTACCGACGTGACCGAACCTGCCAGCGTGCAACAGGCAATTGCCGAGACCGTCAGAACCTACGGCAAGCTCAATGTCCTCTACAACAATGCGGGCGGCTCGACCGCGCAGGACGGTACGGTCACCGAGGTCTCGATCGATGAGTTCTGGCGCGCGATCCGGCTGGATCTCTTCGGTACGTTTTTGTGTTCCAAGTACGGGATTCCGGAGATCATCAAGGCCGGCGGCGGCGCGGTGATCAATATGACCTCGGTAGTCGCACTTGCTGGTATGAGGGGTGGACGGGACGCCTACACCGCCGCCAAGGGAGGCGTGCTCTCGTTGACGCGGTCGATGGCGGTCAACTACGCAAAGCACAAGATCCGTGTCAACGCGATTGCGCCCGGAGCAATCATGACCGAGCGCGTCAAAAAGTTCCTCGCGGACGACAAGGCGGTCGCAGCCGCTACCGGCAAGCACCTGCTCGGCCTGGGCGAACCCGAGGATATCGCGCATACCGCGCTATTCCTTGCATCCGACGAAGCTCGCATCATCACCGGGGCGATCGTACCCGCCGACAGCGGATGGACGGCGTGGTAAGGCGCCCGATTAAATCGGCGGCGATATGGCGGCAAAGTCGAGCGCGAAACCCCAGCCGCACGAGGAGGAACAATCGATGGCGTCGATAATCGAGGAAAAGGAAGCGATCCGCGATGTGATGTCGGCGTACTGCTTCCATGTGGATAACGGCGAGTTCGATAAATTCGCCGCGCTGTTCACCGAAGATGGTGTCTTCGAAGCCGGCCCTCTGGGCAAATTGCGCGGTCGCAACGCGATTCGTGATTTTATCGCCGCACATGTTCCGCGCCCGGGAGAAGGCCCGGCGCGCAAGCATTGCACGCTCAACCACATTATCAGGGTGAACGGCGCCGAGGCGATGGCCGACAGTTACATCGTGGTACTGCGCGAATCTGATCAGGACATAATCGCATCGCTGGCCGGCCGTTACGAGGACGTGCTGGTCAAGGAAGCAAGCGAATGGCGCTTCAAGGTGCGCAAGATTCATTTCGACATCGCGGGCGACCTAGGCTTGAAGAAATAGAAGTGGGTGAGCAACGCCAAAAACCTGTTCCTGTCGTCGACGAACTGACTCGTCCGTTCTGGGAGGCCGCGCGCGAGGGCCGTCTGATAGTGCAGCGGTGCGGCGCCTGCGGCTACTATAACCATCCACCGCGAAACTTCTGCGACGCTTGTCTGTCGCGGCAACTCGCGTTTACGCCCGTGAGCGGCCGCGGCACCGTCTATTCCTTCACCGTGATGCATCAGCGCGATGTCGCGGGATTCGAGGAAGATGCCCCGTTTATAAACATTGTGGTCGAGCTCGAGGAGCAGCAGCGGCTCCTGATGGTGTCCAACCTGCCCAGCGCTGAACGTGAGAGGGTTCGAGTCGGCGCGCCGGGAGAAGTCTGCTTCGAGAATCGCGGCGACGGGGTCGTGATCCCGCAATTCAAACTGGTGCGCGCTTAGCCGGGCATTCGCAGATGTGGTCAGGCAAAGGCAGAACAGCCATCGTCGGCATCGGCTATTCGGAAATTACGCGCCGGCCGCAAAAGCCGCTCGGCCTGCTCGCCGTCGATGCGTGCCGCGCCGCGATTGCCGACGCGGGGCTCGAACCCTCATACATCGATGGCCTTGCAACCTATCCGGAGATGCCCTTCGCGGGCGCCGGCAATCGCGACGGCGAAGACGTGGTCAGCGTGATGTATATCGTGAACCATCTTGCGCTGGCTCCGGATATCCGCTGGTACGCGCAGATCGAGACCGGAATGATCGCGAGTCCGATCATCGAGGCGGTGCACGCGCTGATCGCGGGAGCCTGCGATTACGTCCTGGTGTGGCGCGCACTGCATCGCCCGACTCGCCGTCCGAGCGGCGGAGGCACTGCCGGGCCGCGCGCGGCGGGCGAGGCGCAGTTCACCGCGCCCTGGGGATGCAACACCATCATCCAGTGGCACGCGCTGGCATGGCAGCGCTACATGCATCGTTTCGGCGCGACGCGCGAAGCGCTGGCCGCACTGGCTCTCAACAGCCGGTGCAACGCGAACCGTAATCCCCGCGCTTTCTTCTACAAGGAGCCCATGTCGCGCGAAGATTATTTCAATTCCCGTTGGATCGCGGAGCCGCTGTGCCTCTATGACTGCGACGTGCCGGTCGACGGCTGTGTCGCGCTGATTCTGACCGGCGCCGAACGCGCGCGGAATCTGAGACACCCGCCGGCGTACGTCGCCGGCTACGGCCAGAATACCGCTCCCCGCCGCACTCTTCTGCATTATGCGCTCGACGATTACATGGAATGCGGCGGCTCGCTCGCGCGAAAGCTTTGGAACTCCGCGGGGCTGGGCCCGCACGAGATGAACGCCGCCCAATTGTACGACGGCTTCAACCCCTCGACGCTCTACTGGCTCGAGGCCGCCGGCTTTTGTAGGGAGGGCGAAGGCGGCTCGTTCGTCCAGGATGGGCGAATAGCGCTCGAAGGCGAGCTTCCGGTTAACACCTTTGGCGGAAGTTTGAGCGAAGGCCGCATGCACGGCATGGGACACATCGCCGAGGCCGTGCGCCAGGTTACTGGCCGGGCCGAAGAACGCCAAATCCAGGGGGCTGAAGCCGTCTGCGCAATCGACGGATCGCCGATGCTGCGCGGAAGCGGCATAATCGTGACCAGGGCGCCATAACCGGAATATGCACTCTTATCTCTACGAAGTCCTCGAGCGACTCGTCGCTTTCGACACCGTCAGCACGAACAGCGACGTCCCCGCAATCCAGTATCTTGCCGATTGCATGGCGCGCCACGGCTTCAAAGCGGAATTGCACCGCATCGAGATCGGCGGTGTGCAGCAGGCCAACCTGATCGCATGGGCGGGCCCGCCGCGGCCAGACGGCCTGGTTATCTCCGGTCATATCGATACCGTCCCGGTAGAAGGCCAACCCGGTTGGGAGCGCGATCCGTTCAAACTGGAGATCGCCGGCGACCGCATTTACGGCCGCGGCACCAGCGATATGAAAGGCTTTGTCGCACAATGCGCCGACGCGGTGCGTGTGTTTGACCGCGCGCGTCTTAAGCGCCCGCTGGTCTTCCTTTTCACCGCGGACGAGGAGGTTGGGATGCTCGGTGCGCAACTGGTCGCGCCTGCACTCCAGCAGATCCTCGGCGAGATTCCGTGCCCGCAACTGACGTGGATTGGCGAACCGACCTCGTTTGCGATTCTCCACGCTCATAAGAGCATCGGCGCTTTCGAGATCAGAGTCCGCGGCCGCGGAGGCCATAGCGGCGCGCCGGAACAGGGCGTCAATGCCATCGCGGTGATGGGCAAAGTGATCGACGCTATCGGGCGGCTCCAGGCCGAACGGCGCGCGGCCCGCAGCGATGAGTTTGCCGCGGTCTTTCCCGAAAATCCCTATGATGTGATGAATCTCGGCACGATTGCCGGTGGTATCGCCTCGAACGTGATCGCGGAGGAATGCTCCCTACGCGTCAGTTACCGTTCGCTGCCCAAAACCGACCCGCTGGAAATCTACCGCGAGGTCGAGAAGCGCATCGCGCAGATTGACCCGCACGACCACGGCTCGCGCAACTTCGCCGCGGCTATCGAAATCGGCAAGCCGATGATTGCGCCGGCGATGTTCTCGCCGCGCGGAACCGCACTCGAAAGGGCTCTGTTCGAAATTACGGGCGCAAAAACAGCACAGGGAGCGCCCTTTGCCACCGATGGAGCATGGTTCTCGGGCGCCGGGATGACTTCGCTGATTTGCGGCCCGGGCGACTATGACCAGGCGCATCGTCCCAACGAATCGATCGGCCGCGCTGCCTTCGAGCGCGGTCCGTCGTTGATTCTCGAGGTGATTGATAAAATCTGCTGCGGTTGATCGATTGCGATCGACGCGCGCACAAGGTCAGGCAAGTGGAATTCGGAACACTCGTCATCCCGAACCCCCGCAGCGTCGTTGACGATACGAAGTATGCGGAGGCACGCGGGTTCGCTCAGGCCTGGTTTCCCGATTCGCACATGATCTATGGCGATGTTTACGCCTGCATGGCGCTGGCCGCCGCCAACACCACGCGTATCAGGCTGGCCACCGGCGTCTAGGTGGCGTCCAACCGCATCGCGCCGGTTACGGCGCATTCGATCGCGACGGTCAATGAAATCGCACCGGGCCGCGTAGCGTTGGGATACGGCACCGGCCATACCGGGCGCCGAGTGATGGGTTTGCCGCCGGTCAGGTTCGCGGATTTTTGCGATCAGGTACGCGTGCTTCATGATCTCCTGAAGACCGGCGAAACCACCTACAACACCGAGGGACTGAGCCGCAAAATCCGTTTTCTCCATCGCGATCGCCGTTTCATCAACCTCGACAATCCGATTCCGCTGTATGTCGCAGCCAACGCTCCCAAGGCTCGCCAACTCGCAGGGGAATTCGGCGACGGCTTGATCACCGGCCGCATCACCAGCGCGGAGCGGATGGAAGCGGTATTCAAAGAAGTCGAGGAAGGTGCGCGCAGAGCGGGCCGCAGATTTCCCGGTGGCCATATACCGTGCGTATCGCTAACCCATACGTGCGTATTGCGGCCCGGCGAAACCGCGGCTTCGCCCCGCGTCGTCGACCTGACGGGCCATTGGGTTGCCGCCGCCCTCCATGGAGTAGCCGCCGGCTTTACCCGAATGCTCGCCATTCCGGAGGACGCGCGCCCAGCCTTCAAGGGCTACTCGGACTACGTGGCGCGACTCGAGATTCCCCCAGCGGAACGCTACCTCCATCTGCATCAGGGACACGTCATCTACTTGCTGCCCGAGGAGCGCCGCTTCATCACGCCGGAAGCGATTCGTTCAACCACCCTGGTCGGTACGCGTGACGAACTGCTTGACCGGATTCGAGAGCTGGAACGCGCCGGCGTGAATCAGATCGTCATAAACCCACCGATCGACCGCTTCAAAGAATGCGTCGACGAAATCTCGCGCGAACTCATCGAGCACCTCTGAGGCTCGCGCTCTGGCCTCCGCCTGCCGTCTAACGGGGAAGCACTTCGCGCAGGAATCCGCTCAGAATGTTGTTGAACTCCTCGGGCTTCTCGAAGTAAACGGAGTGACCCGCTCCGGGAACCCGCACCAGCCGCGACTGCGGTATCCGGCGCGCCATCAGTTCCATCACCTTGACCGGAGCTAGCGCATCCTCCTCCCCTACCACCAGCATCGTCGGCACGCGTTTGTCGACGATGTTGTCGACGCGATGCTTCATGCTCATCAGAACCGGGAGCAGGTTCGAGGGGACGTGCAGGTTGAGCCCTGCGATTTGCTGATAGAGGAAACATCGCGCCGGCTCACGTTGCGGAAAATCCGCGGCATAGGCGCGTGTCAGCACCTGCGCGAGGCCGCCCTTGGTTATTTCGCGCAGGGCCGCCTGTTCACGAATAACCTCGGCGTCGTCCATCCCGGCGGTTGTGTCGCACAGTACGAGCGCGCTGGCTCGTTCGGGATAGGCGGTGGCAAAGCCGAGCACGGTCCATCCGCCCATCGATTGTCCCGCCAGCGCGGCCTTCTGGATTCCAAGATGGTCAAGCAGCCCCCGCAAATCCTCGACGAAGCTTTTGGGACCCGCACCATCGGGCAGATCACGTGAATAGCCGAACCCGCGATGGTCGAAGGTCACACACCGGAACTGCCGCGAAAGCATTGGGACCTGCTGCCACCAGCTCAGATGGCTGCCGCCGCCGCCATGCGCAAGCACCAGCGCCGGCCCCTCGCCGTGAACTTCGTAGTAGAGTTCGATTCCGTTGATCCTGGCTAAGGGCATTGCGCCTCCGTGGATAGACCGAGCCGGTCCTTTCGCAGCGTGGCCGAAGACGGCGACCTCGCTGGCTTACAGCGGATTAGCGCCCAATAGCGGCCTGGATGTCAACTCCGGGCAAGGTCCGAGACTCAGGGCGAGTCTGATTGCTTTGCTCCTTGCGGACGCAGGCGCAACCGCCCATCGAGTACCAGCGCCCCGCTGCCGGGAGTCATCACCTTGATCGGGTTCAGATCGAGTTCCGCTAATTCCGGCACGGCCTCGACCATCGCCGAAACCCGCATCAAGAGCCCGATGAGCGCCTCGCGGTCGCCTGCAGGTGCGCCGCGATAGCCCCCCAGCAGCCGGCTCAGCTGCAAACTATCGATCATCTCCGCAGCATCGACGTCCGTCACCGGATGGAGCCGGAAAGCTGCGTCTCTAAACAACTCGACCGTCGCGCCGGCAGAGCCGCATACGATTAGCGGCCCGAACGTCGCGTCGGTGATCACGCCGACCATCGTTTCGATCCCGCCATTGATTTGCCGTTGCAGGGTAACACCTTCCATCCGCACGCCCAGCGCCGACATCCGTTCTCGTAAAGTCGCCGCCGCGGAGGCAACTTCGTCGGCAGTTTTAAGTCCAAGCATAATGCCGCCGGCTTCGCCTTTGTGTACAACGCTAGGGGCGATTGCTTTGGCAACAAGCGGATAGCCCAGACGGTTTGCGACTTCAGGCGCGAGTTCGACCGTGGTCTGCTCGGCATGAACGAACTCGATACCGGCGGCGCGCAAAATCATGTTCAGATCTTCGGGGGCGACCCAGCACGCCTCATCACGCGCGCCCGCCAGCACACGATCAACTACGGCGCGAATCGCATCGCGCGCGAACTGCGTCAGCTCAAACTTGTTGCCGGACGGTCGCTTGAGCCAGCAGCCATGGCGCCACGCGGCCGACAGCGCGATCGCGGCGTTTTCAGGGAAGTCATACACGGGAATTTTGCCGCGCGGACCCCCATTCAGCTCGGCCGGCGGTCCCTGGGTGGACAGGAACACGCTCAGAACAGGTTTGTGCCGCGGTACCGAACCGGCCCCACGCGCGATTCCGGCCGCGGCCGCTGCCGAATTAGTCATGATCGGCGGAACATAAATCGACACGAGCGCGTCGACGCCGGGGTCGTTGCCTACCACCTTAAGCGCGCGCTCGAAGTCCTCCGCTCCGGCTGCGGAGGTGATATCGACCGGATTCGAGTAGGCCGCCAGCGGCGGCAGGAACGACCGCAATTGAGCGAAGGTTTTTTCATCGAGACCGGGAAGATCGAGTCCGTGCGCCTCGCAGGCGTCGGCGAGCAGCACCGCCGGACCGCCCGCATTGCTGACCACTCCGACCCGCGGTCCCCTGGGCACCGGTTGATTCGAAAGCAGCGCGGCAACATCGAACAGTTCCTCCAGCGTGCTAGTCCGGATTACGCCGGCTTGTTCAAACAGGGCCTCGACCGCGACGTCGAGATTCGCCAGGGCCGCCGAGTGACTCGAGGCGGCACGCGTTCCCGCCGCTGAGCGGCCCGATTTGACCGCTACGATCGGCTTGATTCGCGCGGTTTCACGCGCGATCTGTGCGAACTTGCGCGGGTTCCCCACACTTTCGAGGTAAAGCATTATCACCGCGGTGTTCGGATCGTCCGCCCAGTACGCCATCAGATCATTGTTCGAGACATCCGCGCGATTACCGCCCGAAACGAACGTGGACAGCCCGAGATTGCGCCGCCGCAGGTGCTCGAGAATCGCGATTCCAAGTGCGCCGCTTTGCGAAAACATCCCGATATTGCCGCTCGGTGGTTCGACCGGAGCGAAAGTCGCGTTGAGCCGCACCGCCGGGTCCATGTTGATTACTCCCATGCAGTTCGGTCCCACCATCCGCATCCCGCTGCCCCGCACGAGTTCGAACAGCTGTCGTTCGGCGGCCCGGCCCGACTCCCCGGCTTCGGCAAATCCTGCCGTGAGAACGACCGCCGCATGCACCCCGGCGCGGGCGCATTCCCCCAATTCATGCGCGACCGCGGCCGCGGGTACCGCCACGACGGCAAGATCAACCGGTGCGCCGATCGCGGATATGGCAGGATACGAACGCAGTCCCTGCACCTCGGCGGCGGCGTGATTGACCGGGTATATCGCCCCGGAAAAGCCGCCCCGCAAAAGGTTGGCCAGCACCGCGCCACCGATCTTGCCCGTATCGCGCGAAGCCCCGATAACTGCGACCGCGCGCGGTCGCAAAATCGATTCTACGCTGCGTACCAATGCCGCATGTTCGCGGACGTGGCTGGCGTGGATGAACTCCGCGGTTTCGGCCGTCGGAAACGAAAGATGGATCACCCCGCCTTGCGCCGACCGCCGCACGCGAAAACCGCTCCTTCCGAACACCTCGAGCATCCGGTTGTTGTCGCCCAGCACATTGGCCTCGAACTCGGTGATCCCGGCCGCCCGCGCTACGCGGCTCAGATGCTCGAGCAGAACCGTCGCGATGCCGCGGCCCTGATGGTCGTCCAGGACGGCGAACGCAACCTCCGCGCGTCCTGCCGCATTGGGACTTCGCACGTAACGCACCACCCCGATGAAGCGTTCATCGTCGCCGTCGCGCAGCGTCGCGACCAGACACACATGCTCGACGAAATCAACCGCGGTCATCCGCACCAGTTCGCGTTCGCTCAGGCCGCGCTTGACGCCGAAGAAACGAAAGTAGATTGATTGCTCGCTCAGGCTGTTGAAATGGCGCAGCAGGCGATCCCGGTCATCGGCGCGGATCGCGCGGATGTGAATCGAGCCGCCGTCGCGAAGTATCTCCTCGGCGCTATAAGCGGCGGCATCCGGAGTGCTGTTCGTCATAGGCAATTGCTTCACGCGATGGCTTCGATGCGCACAGGATGCCAAGCCGTTGTTCGACCGCAAGCACCGCCGCGTCATTGCCACGGGTAGTGTCGACCGCGATCCGACATTCGGGTGCAATTTCGTCGAGCGGAACAAAGTCTGCGACCTGACGCAGGTATACCGCCGCGTCAGCATCGGAAACCGATCCAGGCCGTCGCGAACGTTCGCTCAACCGGCGCATCACCTCGGCCTCCTCTGCTCGGCATTCGACGAACAGCGCAAATGCGCACGTTCGCGCGGCGGCCTCGAGCACGCGGCGGCGTTCGCCCGGATGGCGAAAGGTGGCGTCCAGAATGACGCCGGCGCCGGCTTCGAGCCGCCGCTGCGCGCCCAGGATCAATGCGTCGTAGGTCCGCTGCGTAAACTCCTGGCTGTAAATACCGCCCCCGTACGGCGCCTTTAACGGTGTCGGCGGCGACGCCCCGATCATCCGCTTTCGCACATCGTCGGAGTTCAACACTTCGAAGCCCAGCCGGTTCCCAAGTGTACGCGCGATGGTCGACTTGCCCGTGCCCGCGGCGCCGCAAACGACGATCACGACGGGCCTTCCGTCGTAACATCCGGCATAGCCGCACGCCATCGCGAAGTAGCGCATGGCGAGCGCGCGTGCCCGCTCGCGCTCGGCCCGCGGCACCTGCGAATCGAGACTTCTCAGGCTTTCGACTTTCGCGCGCACCGCCGCCCGATAACACTTGTAGAATGGCAGAAGGCGCGTGAAATCGCGGTCGTCAGTGACGGCCGCGTAGGACACGCACAGCCGCGCCGCCAAATCCGGTACGCCCAACCGCTCCAGGTCCATCGCGAGGAAAGCGACGTCGCATGCAGCATCGCCATAGCGCAGCCGCTCGCTGAACTCGACGCAATCAAAAATCACAATCCTCTCGCCCATCAGGCAGATATGCTCGCAGCGCAGGTCGCCGTGACCTTCGATCACGCGGCCCTCATGCGATCTGCTGTTCAAAAGCTGCCAGTTCTGGTCGAGGAAGCCCCGCGTATAGCGGATAAGCCCGTTCATCTGCGCGCGATTGAGCGTGTAGCCCTCGAAACGTTCGCATTCGGCGAGGTTGCCCATCACCATTTGCGCCACCGCCGCCGCGCAACCGTAGCGCGGCGCGGCTTCCCTCGAGGCGCCCCGATTAAACTGCCCGAGGTGCCGCGCGATCGCTTCGATCTCCTCAGCGCTGACCGCTCCCTCGCTTGCTAAGCGGTCGAGCATCCGCTTCCCCGGCAGCCGGCGCATCACGATCGCATACTCGACCGCATCCGTCTGCGCCTCGCGGGTCAATCCGCCCAACGCAAACCCACCCTCCGGCGCAACGATGGCGGCAACTCCCAGGTAGATTTCCGGGGCAAGCCGCGCGTTGAGACGCACTTCCTCAAGGCAAAGCCGGCGGCGCGCCTCCAGGCTCGACGCGTCGACAAATGCGAAGCGCACCGGCTTCTTCACCTTGTAGACATATTCACCTGCCAGGAAAACCCACGAAACATGCGTTTGCACCAGTTCGACGTCGCGCGGATGATGTGGATAAAAATCCGGCCTGAGCATCGCGGCAACGACCGCCGGCAACGGACCGGGGCTACCTGCGCCCAGCGGTCCGCATATGCTCGTTCCCTCCACCGTCTCTTTCCTCCGATGGGAGCCGGCCCCGGGACCTCGCCTTCAGCTCTTTTGTTCCTCCACGAACGCTTCCAGAATGTCGGACGTCGAAATGACCCCGACGAGCCGGCCGTCCTCGACCACGGGCAAAGCCCCGATCTTGCGCTCCCGCAGCAGCCGGGCGGCCTCCCGCACTGGAGTTTCCGGGCCTACGGTCAGCACCGGCTCCGACATCGCCGTCTTGACGTCCGTATGCTCGTGGTAGCCCGTATGCGTGCGCAGGTCGCGGTCGGTAACAACCCCCACCACACGGCCCGCGTCGACCACCGGCATGCTGCGGAAATTGCCCGCGCGCATGCGCGCGTCGACCTCAGAAAGCTTCTCGGTCGAAGTCGCGGTGATCGGGTTGGCCGTCATCCAATGGCTGACTTTCCCCTGATCGTGCACGTGACCCTGCCGCACCGTCAGCACCGGACAGGGCGCCTCGCGCAACACCACTTCGGCGACGCTGCCCAAAAACACCCGCGTGAAGCCCGAACGGCCGTGCGTCGCCATCACGATCACGTCCGCCGCCAACCGCGTCGCAGCCCTCAGAATCGACGCGGCCGGATCCCCCATGTGAGTCGAAATCTCGTACTTGACACCGCGCAAATGCCGTCGCGCAATCTCATCGAGCTTTTGCCGCGCAGTCTCCTCCTGGCCCTTGTAAACGTCCACGTATATCGGTGTTCCCGCCGGAGGCAGGATCATCGGCACGACGTGGAACAGAAGGACTGTGCCGTCATTCTGGCGGGCAAAATCAGCGGCGGTCTCAACGGCCCTGATCGAGGCATCGTCGAAGTCTATCGGACTGAGGATCCTCCTGTATGGAAATCCCATGGTGGTTCTCCCTGAGCAAAGAAGTCTCTTCCGTTCAAATAAGCGAGGTCCGTGCCAGATTGCACGCCCAGAACCTTCGCTCGGATTCGCGACAAATTCCGGCCGGACGCTCAGAGCTCCTCGCCCTGAGGATAGCCAGAATGTCTCCGATGGTTACACGGGAGGTGACTGACTGGGGCAAAGGGGCGCAAGTCAGGAACGTTGCAGGAGCAAATCCGGCAAAACCGCCGCCTTGCCCATTGCCACCGCGTTTACGATCGATTTCGCTGCCATTACAGCGACCGGATTTTTGGCAACCAGGCTCTCGGCCAGTTCCTGCACCACGGGATAAAGCTGTTCCCTTTTGACGACCCGGTTGAGCAGCCCCATTTGCAGCAATTCCTCGGCTGAACACCGGCGGCACGTAATTATGAGCTCCTTGGCGCGCGTCGGCCCGATATGCGCGGTGAGCAGAGCACTCGAACCCGGACTGAGCGGGACGCCCAAGTCAACCTCGGGGAACCAGAACTGGGCGCCTTCGACCGCGACCCGCAGGTCGCAGCCAAGGGCGAGGGCCCAGCCTCCACCGATCGCGTAGCCGTTGATCGCTGCGATCGTAACCTGCTCCAGATTCACCAGCAGATCCAGCGTGCGCCCGATTAGGCGTGCGCGCCGCTTTCGGTACTCTCCGAAAATCCGCTGACGCTCCGCCTCATCGGTTATACCCCTGACCTGCGAGAGGTCGGCGCCGGCCGAAAAGGTGTTCCCCGACCCCGTTAGAATCATCACCCGCACCGCGGCATCGTCGCGCACCTGATGCAACAAGCCCTCGAGCTCGAGGACGACCTCTTCATTGAGCGGATTGCGCTTTTCCGGGCGGTTGAAGGTAAGGGTCGCGATCCGGTCCTTCGTCTCGAGGGAAAAATACTTCGCCACAGGTGTCTCCTGCTCCGGCTGCTCGACCGACCAAAACGGAAGCTATCCGGCTAGAAATTGCATTACTATCCGGGTGAAATCGTCCGGCCGCTCCAGATGCGGAAAATGACCGCAGCGGTCGATCACTTCCAGCCGCGCACCGGCTATCGCCTTTCGATACAGTTCTCCGCACTCCAGCGGTGCGATTTTGTCCTCCCGGCCCCAGACCACGAGCGTGGGGATCCCGCGCAGACGAGGCAGCAGCGCCGGCAGGCTCGGGTCATGCATGTAGGGCTTCCAGCAATAACGCGTCGCCGCTTCCCGGTTGATTACGTGGGCTTCGCGCTCCTCGGGGCTGGGCTTGCGCCCAAACAGCAGCTCGTAGTCCGCCACCTGCTTTGTATCGAAGAAGGACAACCTGCGCGCGCCCTCGGTCCCATGAAGAAAAATGTCCGTGATCTCAGAGTTCTTTGGCCGGACGCCCGCGGCATCGACCAGCACCATATGTTCGACCGTGCGCGGCGACATCACTGCGATTTCCGCGGCCAGCCAGCCGCCCACGAAATGGCCGATCAGCGCCGCCCGCTCCAGTTCCAGCTCCTGCAAAATCCACAGGTAAAAGCGCGACAAATCGTGAAAGCTCTCGAGCCATTCCGGACGCTCGGATCCAGCGAACCCGGGATGGGTTGGAACGTAGACCGTGAAGTTGCGCGCCAGCTCGTCGTAGCAGCGCAACCAGCCGAGATTGCCCTCGACACTGTGGAGCGCCACCAGCGGACGCCCTCTCCCGCCCTTGAGATAGCCGATCTTCGCGCCGCCAACGCTAATCGTATCCTGCCGGTATTCGGTGGTAGCCATCGATGTCACTCTTGCTGCTGCGGAGAACGAGGAAGCTCGCGATCAGGGTGCCTGCTCGAATGGACCGGGCAGATCAAATTCCTTGCCCATCTCGCGCAGGGCCGGTATCACTTCCTGCTTCATCAGTTCGAGGCAGCGCATCGTGTCGCCGTGACTGATCGTCCCGTCGTTGGTCCAGACGCCAAGAATTCCCGGACGCAGGACTTGCAGCCCCTCCCGGATTTTCCTGATCACGGTCTTGGGACTGCCCACGACGACCCGGTTGCTCTCGACCACCGCGTCCCAACCCGCCGCATCCACTCCGCCGTAAAGCGCGTCGGGCTTGAGCGCATGCTTGTACTGCTCGAGAATCCGCTTCGAACCCTCGCGCGAGTTGTAACCCGCCGGCGCCATGAAGTCCCCCGGCATCGGCACGCGTCCCACGCCGGCGTTGCCGGTCAGGAATCCCTTGCCGACCTCGTAGGCCTTCTCATCCGTGTCCTGCACGTGGATGCGCCAGAGATAACCGAAATTCTGCGGCCCCGGTTCATAGCCGGTCTCCGCCGCCGCCTTGTTGTACAGCTCCGTCATCTGCACCGTCACCTGCGGATCAGTCTCCAGGTAGATGTACGGGTAGTGATGGCGCGCGCACCATTCCAGCGTCTCGGGGCTGCCGACGCCGGGAATCCAGATCTGCGGATGGGGCCGTTGGAGCGGGCGTTCAAACGGGTTGACCACGCGAAATTGATAGTGCTTGCCTTCCCATCGAAAGGGCCCGGGCGTCGTCCAGGTCTTGATGATCAGGTCGTGCGCCTCCTCAAAGCGCTCCCGATTGTGCACCGGATTGGTGTTCGTCGCCCAGCTTTCGATCCCGGTGCCGCGCACGAACCCCGACACCAGACGTCCCCGCGAGATCATGTCGATTTCCGCCAGCTCTTCGGCCAGGCGGATCGGATTGTCGAAGATCGGCAGGGGATTCCCGAGCAATACGATCTTTGACTTTTTGGTGATGCGCGCCAGGATTGCCGCTTCCAGGTTCATCGCGGCGCCCATGCACGTTGGCGTGTTGTGATGCTCGTTGAGCATCAGGCCGTCGAACCCAGCCTCCTCCGAAAACTCGTATTCGTCGAGATATTCGTTGTAGAGATCGGCGCCCAGTTCCGGATTGAAGTAGGTATTGGGGAATGTCAGGCGCACCGAATTGCGGAAGCTCTTCCGCACGTCCTCTTCGGTGTAGTTCACATACGCCCGCTCAGTGAACCGCATAATGAACATGGCAGATGCTCCGGCGCAATCGCGCCTCAGTTGAGACCCAGGTCGTAAAGCCGGTTGGCGTTGTCGAATACCATCTTGCGCGTGACCGCCGGCGGCACCCCCGCGAAGTTCTCATCGATTACCTTGAGCGAATTCGGAAAAGTCGAGTCGGCGTGCGGGAAGTCCGAGGCCCACATGTAGTTGTCCTCGCCGAAGAACTTCCATGTCGCCGGCCCCAGCGGGTCGTCCTGGAACGTCCCCCACACGTTGCGCCGCACGTACTCGCTGGGCTTGAGCGGCAACTGCTTTGCGTTGGCAACCTTGGAATGGACGTGATCGAGGCGATGCACCCAGTTGGCGAACCAGCCGATGTCGTTTTCGGCCGAAACGATCTTGAGCTTCGGAAAACGCTCGAACACGCCGCCGTACACCAATCGCGTCATGCACTGTTCGACTACGTGGATCACGTGGATCTGTAGGTCCGCCGCAGTCGGCATGGCCGGCGTCAGCGGCATCCCCGAGACCAGCGGCTTGTGCAGTGAAACCGGCAGGCCCGTCTCCGATGCCGCCCGCCATAACGGATCGAACCGCTCATCGCTGTACGGCATCTCGACGGTGTCGGAAGCCAGTATCAGGACACCCTTGAGGCCCA
>DASPQS010000028.1:0-10191 GCA_035624865.1 Binataceae bacterium (SeqCode)
TATCCTAACCGGACCGAGTTGATGCGCCCGCTGACGCTGGTGCTTGCGGTGGTATGGGCGGTCGCCACGATCGGGATGCTGCCGAGGGTGCCGGCGCCCAACCCGATATTGCTCTACACTTCGCTCGGCTTCGTCGTGTACTACTTTGTGATGTCATTCGTGCTTCATGCGCACCCCACGCGCGTGGCGGCTCGCCGCACACTGGGGCCCGGATGAACGATCGGCCACCCAAGGGCGCCCTGGGTTCATGGCTTGAAATCGTCGAAGGCGAAGCGCCGGTTCTTTTGATCGCGCCGCACGGCGGTCGCGCCGGCGCCGCCGCCGCTGCAACGCTCCATCCCAAGGTCAACGACCTGGAAACCGCAGCCATCACCCGCGAGCTCGCAGCTCGGCTCGCCGCTGCCGCGTTGATCAACACGGGAATGGATCGCAATGAGCTCGACTGCAACCGGCTTGCACAGCTCGCAGAACGAGCGCCCTGGATGCTCCATCTTCTCGCAGACCGAATCGACCGGATAATCGCTCGGCACGGACGCGCAACCGTGCTGCTGATCCATGGATGGAACGTGATCGAACCGCGGGTCGACCTCGGACTGGGGCTGCGCGAGACAGCCGGCCGGCTGCATCCCCCGGCCGGCGCGCACGTCTCCGCAAGCGATCACTTCATCAACGGCCCGATCGCCGAATTGGCAGCGCGCCTGCGCGCGGCGAGTATCCTGCCAAGCTTCGGGCTGCGCTACCCAGGCGGCGCGGCGCAGAACCTGTTGCAGGCATTTACACCGCGCCACGGCCGCAGCACCGTCGAACCAGTTCGGCGGCTGGCCGCCATCGCGGAGCGGGGATTGATTGACGCGCTCCAACTGGAAATGTCGGTGGCGGTGAGGCTGCCAGGCGATCTGCGGGAGCGCAACCTCGACGCGATTGGCGAGATTTTCTCACGCCGCAGCAACCGCGCGGTTTCCGCAGGGATTTCCGTCCCTATCGTGCGCGCGGCAGCATCGCGACCGCCAAAGAAGACTGCCGCGGGATCTGGCCAACTGCCGCTCAGGGTCGGCATCGAATTCTACGACCCTGCGGCGCAGGTCGGCGGCATGGCGAGTTTCGATTTCGGCCCGGGTGCGGCCGGCGCGCGCATCCTGGTGTCCTTCGATCGGCGCCGTCTCGCCCTCTTCACCGCTGAAGGTAAGGCCGAACGCGCCTGCGACCGCATCTCGCTCGGTCCGCTCAGGCTCACGGCGGGCGGGCCCGCGGCGGAACTTGTTTTTCGCGGACCGGCGGCGGTTGTAGACGACGGTACGGCGTATCTCAGCGTGGAACACGCGCTGGCCAAAAGCCGCATCGAAACTGCGATGGAAGTCGTAGGATCAATCGCCATCGATTCCGCGGTGCACAATTTCGACAATTTGGTCGCACAACTCGAAGAGACAATCGCTCAAGCGTATCGCGCCGATGCCGGCCCGGCTGAAGCTGCCAACGCAGTGCCACCGGTTGCAGCGTTTGGGCGCCTGCGGGGGACGAGCGTCGTCGGCGGCCGGCGCCGGCCTCTGGACGCGGCCGTGCGTATTGGAATTTCGTTTACCGGAATAGGCCCGCAAAAATTCGTTGCCCGACGGATGCTCTGGGCGCGTTTCGACGGAGATAGCGGCCATCGGGCGCTTGAGCTGCGGGCACTCGCTCTCGAGGGGAAGGCCGAGCATCGGATCGCCCGAATGCTCAACGCCGGCGGATGGAACCAATGCGGCCTCGAGGAGTTAGACCTCGAGGTCACCTCACCGCTCGTCCCGCCCGATCAAATCAGCGCACGGATGGTCACGTCCGCGCGGCAGGAGGCCTCAATCGAGGGCAAGCCCGAGACCTTCTTGACCCTGTCGCGGCCGGGCCCGGACGGCACCCGCATCCACACCTCTTTGGGGTTTGCCTCCTACACCATGGGCAATGCGAAAGGGGCCGGGATGTTCGAGTGCTCCCGCCGCTTTGGTGTTGCCTCCGCGCAAGTACGGCCAAACGAAACGGACAGCGATTGAGCGCGCTAAACCTGCTCTGGTCTCTCTGCACGCATCGCCGCGCCGGCATGATCGAGCGAAGCGGCAAGCGCGATGAGCTGCTTCGCCAGCGGTGTCTCCGCGTGCTCTCGCACGAATAGGGTCCCGCGGTCGGAGCTTTCGGCAAAGCGGGGGTCGAAGGGCAGCCGTCCAAGCATCGTCACTTGCGCTTCGCGAGCGAGCGTGGCGAGCGCGCCCTGCGGCATCAGCGGGCGCACCGAATGGCAGCCGTCGCAGCTAAAGCCCGCCATATTCTCAACTACGCCGATGACGGCGAGTGAACTGTGCGCCGCGAATTCGAGCGCCTCCTTCGCGGCGCGCGACGAGAGCTCCGAAGGATGGCTTATGACTACGAGGCTGACGCGCGGAACCAGGCGGGCAATTCGGTAGACCTGCTCCAGCCCCGGCGCAAGGTCGATCAGCAAAAGATCGAGGTTGCCGAACCGGGTATTGGCGAGCAGCCGCCGCAGCGTCGCTGAATAACCCAGCTCGACCAGGCCGCCATTGCCGTGAGCGGGAGCCGGAGTCTCGTCGAAGTCGACGAAACTCATTGGCGCCGGTTCGCCCTCGGGCAGCAGGTTGCTGGCCGCGATTCGCAATCCGAGCGGCCCTGCGCCGGGCTCGATTCCTTCCATCGCCGGCATCCGCCGCAGCGGCTTCATTCCGAGCATCGCTACTATACTCGGTGAATTCAAATCGGCGTCGAGGATCCCAACTTTGCGGCCGGTCAGTGCGAGCGTTGCCGCGAGGTTGACCGTGATCGAGCTTTTGCCGACACCGCCGCGTGCACTGGCGACAGCAACAATCGCACCCACGCCCGCCAGATTCGCGTGCAGATGCGAACGTTCCGCGAGCAGCGCATGCTCCGGCGCATTTTCGCCGGTCTCGGAATCCCTAAAGATCCTCATCGAGTTCTTCGCACAGACACACAAGGCCGCACGGGTTTACGACTGCTACGGCTGCCGCTACAGATTGCCCTGTTAGCATCGTCAGGTAAAGACGACCCGAACGCGGCGCCGATGGCTAACCTTGCATCGGCCCGATGCGCCCCCCGCAACTTGCCTGCCGTGTCAGATGTTTTCTTCGTCGGCGTCCGTCGAACCAATCTTGCGGTAGGTATTGCGCTCGTCCTCGTAGCGCCGCTGCGACTTGGCCTCGCGCTCCTGATCCTGCTGACAGTCGCGGCACAGGCGGGTGAACGGCATCGCCGCGAGCCTTTCCTCGGCGATTTCCAGCCCGCACGACTCGCACACGCCGTAACTGCCCTCTTCCATCCGCGCGAGCGCGTCATCGACCTGCTTGATTTTTACACGCTCGCGGTCGGAAAGGATAAAATTGATCTCGCGATCCCGCTCCTCGGACGCGAGATCATAGGTGTCCATGCCCTCGTCCTTGTTACCCTCGCGCTCCGCCTTAAGCTCCGAGTCGATTTCGGCCATGAGTTTGGCCTTCATATCGACCAGATTCGCCTTGAGGTCGGCCAGAAACTTCTTTCGGTTTGCCGCCGCTGTTTTTTTTGGCATACGCGCCACCCTTTCCTAGTAAGCGACCTCCCCCGTTACCTGCCCAACCAGATCATAGCTGAGAACCTTATCAATCCTGGCCCGAACGAATTCACCCGGATGGGCCTCACCCTTGAGCAGCACCATCCCGTCGATTTCGGGCGCCTGGCCGGACGTTCGCCCGCGCATCCGCGTAGCGCGTCCTTGCGCTTCTCCCTCGACCAAGACCTCGAGCTCGCGGCCAACCAGGCCGCGATTCTTCCGCAGTGAAATTTCCGCCTGCAGCTCCATCAGCACGGACCGCCTTTCGCGCTTGACCCGCTCTGGAAGCTGGCCCTGCATATCCCACGCGGCGGTGTTTTCCTCGCGCGAGTAAGTAAACACACCGACCCGGTCGAATTGTTCCTCGCGCACGAAATCGAGCAACCTGCCGAATGCCCGGTCGGTCTCCCCCGGAAAGCCGACAATGAACGAGGTGCGCAGGGTCACCCCCGGAACGCGCCGCCGAATTCGATCGAGCAGGTTTCGCAGCGCGGCGGCCGAGCGCTCGCGACGCATCGCCCGCAACATCTCGTCGTCGGCATGCTGAAGCGGCATGTCGATATATTTAACCACTCGTGGCAGCTCCGCGATCGCCTCGAGCAGTTCGTCGGTGACGAAATTCGGATAACAGTAGAGCAGCCGGATCCAGTGAAGTCCCTCGATTCGGTCGAGCCTGCCGAGCAATTGCGCGAGCGAAGAACGCGGCTCGAGGTCGCGCCCGTAAGCGGTCAGGTCCTGGGCGATAAGGTTGATCTCGCGCACGCCAGCGGCCACCAGGGCGCAGGCTTCGGCGACGACATCCTCCAACAGACGGCTCTCGTGCGAACCGCGAATCTTCGGAATGATGCAGAAGGAGCACTTGTGATTGCAGCCTTCGGAGATCTTCAGATAGGCGCTGATTGAATCGCCGATTCTGACCCGTGGCGCAGCGGCTCCCGCCAGCAGGTGGGCCGCGCCAGGGTACGGAATCGGACGGAACTCCGGGGTTTCAGTACGCCGCAGCAGTTCAGGAAGGTCGAGGAAATTGCCGGTGCCGACCAGGATGTCGACTTCCGGAAGCTGCTCGCGGAGTTCCGCGCCATAGCGCTGCGCCAAACATCCGGCTACCACGAGGCGGCGGCCGGGCACCTGCTCCTTGATCCGCCCCGCCTCCACAATCGCGTCGATTGATTCCCTTTTCGCCGCCTCGATAAAGGCGCAGGTGTTGACAATCAGCACCTGCGCATCGCCTGGGTCAAGGGTCATCTCGAACCCGGCGCCTGCTAATGCTCCAAGCATCAATTCGCTGTCCGCAAGATTCTTGGGACAGCCCAAGCTCAGGATATGAACCTTTTCCATTACTGAAACGCCCGGCTGAGGGCATATATGTCTACTCGTGAGACCTCTTTGGTGCAATCACGTGATTTCATATTTGCCCCCTCTGTTCACAGAAAATCGACGCGGTCTCTCGCCTTCGCACTGGGAGGGCTCAAGTGGAATCCCGAACAGAGCCCGGAAACGAGGCTTCGTTGTTCGAGCGTTAGCCCACCCAAATACCCCGAAAAGATGTGGCAATAACCTATGGTTGTGAGCCTTGAGAGCTCACTATATCCGCTCCGGCCGGAACCGTGAACGCGAACAGGCTAGACTCGAGCGCGAGATTCCGCTCGACCGCGCTGAACTCGAGCTCCGTCCGGTTCCCCAACGCGTCCGTCAGCTCCAGCGTGACTATATCGAATGTTTTCCGGTCGATACCCAATTCTATCCGATCGCCGCCACCCCTGGGAGTCAGAGCCACATGGTCCAGATTGTCACCGCCGTGCGAGCCAACCGGCGCAGCCTCGAAATCCCGGTCGACATTGCCGACCCCCAGCAGGAAGGCCGCAGCGCTTTGGCTCTTGAAGGCGTTCTTGAGCGGAGTTTCAACCACCTGATTGAGACCCGGGTCGTAGTCATAGATCAGCGAACCGTCGCTCACGATCGTTTCCGGCTGCGGCTCGGCGAACTCCCAGTGCAGACCGCCTGGCTTACGGTAGTAGATCACCCCGGTGCGAACGCGCGGCGGCGCACCTGCGCGCGTAACAGTTTCCCTGAAATTCGCCTTGAAGGAATCGGTCTGCTGGTAATGGCGCTGGAGATGCGAGAGCAAACTCCTCAATTCCGTCCCGGACGATACGCTCGCAGCAGGCGAAGCCATCGGCTGCGCTGACACCATCCCGGCACTCATCGCGATCGCGGCTGCGATCGACGCGACGGCGTAAATTCCGGCCATCCGGCTGCGGCTAATCCGCATGATCAACTCGCACCGCGCATCCGCACCTCGCGCGGACGGGCGCCGTCGGCCGGCATTACCAGCCCTTCGCGCTCCATTTCCTCCACCATCCGGGCTGCACGGTTGTACCCGATCCTGAGCCGCCGCTGGATCATCGAGATCGACGCCTGTCCCGTCTCCATCACGATCCGGACTGCTTCGTCGTAAAATTCGTCCTTGTCGGAAGCGTCGTTGTCGCGGCCGTCCTCACCCGCGACCGCGGTTTCTAGAATCTCCATCTGATAGTCGGGGCTGCCCTGCGCTTTCAGGAAATCGCAGACCTTGCGAATCTCCACCTCGGAAACGAACGGACCGTGCAAACGGCGCAACTTGGCCGTTCCCGGCGGCATGAACAGCATGTCGCCCGCTCCGAGCAGACGCTCTGCGCCGATCGAATCCAGAATCGTCCGCGAATCCACCCGCGACGTCACCTGGAGCGAAATCCGCGCCGGCAGGTTGGCCTTGATCAGGCCGGTCAGCACGTCCACCGAAGGACGCTGGGTGGCGAGAATCAAATGGATTCCCGCCGCGCGCGCCTTCTGCGCCAGACGAGTGATATCCCGCTCGACCGTCTTCCCCTCGCTCAGCAGCAGATCCGCCAGCTCGTCGATCACGATCACGATCTTCGGCAACCTGCTGTATTTGACCGGCGTGTCGATCCATTCGCTGCTCGCGTTGTTGTTCTCGGCCATCGTGCCGCGCTTGAGCTCGACCAACTCTCCGCCTTCACCCAGCGCGTGGTTGTATCCGTCGATATTGCGCACGCCGAGGTCGCGCATCAGACGGTAGCGCGACTCCATTTCGCGGGTCGCCCACAGCAGCGCCGCCGCCGCCTTTTCCGGATCGACCACCACCGGTACCAGCAGATGCGGAATACCCTCGTAAACCGAAAGCTCGAGCATCTTGGGATCGATCAGGATGAAACGCACGTCGTCGGCGGTAGCGTTGAACAGAATCGACGCGATCATCGTGTGGATCGACACCGACTTGCCGGTGCCGGTCGCTCCCGCGATCAGCAGGTGCGGCATCGTCGCCAGATCGGAGGCAACCGGCCGCCCCGAAATATCCTTGCCCAGCGCGATCGTAAGCTGGCTGTGCGCCAAGACGAACTCCTCGGCTTCGAGGATCTCCCGCAGGTAAATCTTGTTGCGCTTGCGATTCGGCACCTCGATTCCGACCACCGCCTCACCCGGCACCGGAGCCAGGATTCGCACGGTTGCTGCCCGCAGCGCCATCGAAAGGTCGTCCGCCAGATTGACGATCTGGCTCACCTTGATCCCCGAGCCGGGCTCGAGCTTGTACATGGTGACGACCGGCCCCGGTTGAACCTCCACCACCTGTCCCTGCACGCCGAAGTCGATCAGCTTTTGCTCGAGCACTCTGGCGCTGCGCTCCAGCGCAGCCTCGTCGATATCCGCGTGCTCGAGCGGCGGAACGTCGAGCAGCGAGAGCGGCGGAAGCTTGTACGCGCCCTTTTCGCGCGGTCGTGCCGGCGTCTTCTTCTCGCGTGCCGCGGCTCGCGGAATAGCGTTGCGCCGGACCAGCGGACCTTCAGGACCGCCGCGAGCCTCCGCCAGCGCCGCTTCGAGCGGCGCCGACAATTCACAGACCTCCGCAGCGGCCTCCGGCAAACCCGCGGACCCTCGCCCGCGGATTCGCGTGGCCTCAGCCATCGACGCGGCAAGATCGGTCGGCGCGCGTCCGGCCATCAGCGCCATCCCGCCCACCAGCGCCAGCATCACGACTATGTACCCGCCGCCAACGTTGAGGTACGCACCCAGCATTCCCGCCGTCATTGCACCCGCGGCGCCGCCCAACGAGACGTCGCCGGTGCGCCAGAAACCGCCGGCCGCGCTCAGCGCGACCACGAGCACCGCGCCGCCGGCCGTCGCCCGCACGATCACTCGCGCCGGTGCGCCCGCCCAGACGTACCGGGCCAGCGCCGCGACCAGTATCATCAGCACGTACGACTGGTAGCCAAACGCAAAACTCAGCAGTTCCGCGACTTGCGCTCCGATCGGACCTCCCAGGTTCGGCTGCCGTCCCAGGTCAAGGCAGGCGAGACTCAGGAGCCCATATGCCGCCAGCGCGACGATTCCGAGCGCCGCGAATTCGCGCGCGATTCCGCCGCGCAGCTCCGCCTCGTCCACCAACGCCACCAGGTCGATGGGTGAAGATTTTGCTTGGCGCGCGATAGGATTCAGACCTCCATCACGTAGGGCACGATAATCGGACGCTTGCCGATCACGTCGTTGAAGTAGCGGCGCAGCGCGCGCACGATCTCTTCCTTCAGACGCGGATCGTCCGCCCGCGCAAAAGCGCGAAGCCTTTGCGCCACTTCGGCCCGCGCCCGCGCCATATGAGACGAACTGCCGTCGCCGCCCACCACTCCGCGCGAGACCAGGTCCGGTCCGGCGACAATCTTCCCCGTATGAGCCGACACCGCCACGATCGCGACCACCGTCCCGTCGTGGGCCAGCGCGCGGCGCTCTCGCAGCAGCCCCGGATCGCTAAATTCCACACCGTCCGCCACAACGCGCCCTGATACCACCGAACGCCCGCGCCGGACTTCGCCCCCGCTCATTACGAGCGTGTCGCCGTCCTCGAGCAGAAAACAATTGCGCTCGGCCACCCCGGCCTCGATCGCGAGCGCATGATGGCGCGCCAGATGACGGTACTCGCCATGAATCGGCACAAAATGCCGCGGCTTGACCAGCCTGATCATCTCGGCCAGCTCTTCGCGGCTCGCATGGCCCGACACGTGTACCGGCGCCACCGCTTCGTAGACCACCTCGGCCCCCCGCTTCATCAGATGGTTCACCAGGGTGTTGATCGTGCGCTCGTTGCCCGGGATAAAACGCGAGGAAAGCACCACGACGTCATCGCGATGCACGCGCACCGTCGGATGAGTGTCCGAGGCCAATTTCGCCAGCGCCGAAAGCGGCTCGCCCTGGCTGCCGCTGGTCAAAAACGCCAGCTTTCTCGGTTCGAGGAAATCCGCCTCCGACCGATCGATGAAAGTTCCGGGCGGCGAATTGAGTTGCCCGGTCTCGAGCCCCAGCCGGATACTCTCCGCCATCCGCCGCCCCAGCGGCACCACCCGCCGGCCGGCCGCATGCGCGACCTCTGCCAACTGGCGGATTCGATGCAGATGCGACGAAAATGCCGACAGGAAAAAACGCCCTCGCGTGCGGCTGATCAGCTCGTACAGTATCGGCTTGAGCGAACTCTCCGATCCGCTGCGTCCCGGGCGCTCGACGTTGGTCGAGTCCGAAAGCAGGATCTCCACTCCCTGCTCGCCCAGCTCGGCAAAACGATTTGCGTCGAATTCCACCCCGTCCACCGGCGTCCGATCGATCTTGAAGTCCCCGCTATGGACGATCAGGCCCGCCGGCGTATGAATCGCCAGCGCCACTGAATCAGGCGTCGAATGGGTCACGCGGACCGGCTCGATCCTGAACGGACCCAGCTCGAGCACGTGCCCGGGCGCGTACGCCCGCAGGTCCGCCTCGGCCGGACCTTCCTCGAACAGCGTCCGGCGCGCAAACGCGAGCGTCACTTCAGTGCCGTAGACCGGCGTGGGAAACCGCCGCAGCAGGTACGGCAGCGCTCCGATATGGTCCTCGTGAGCGTGGGTAAGGAGGATACCCTCGATCTTGAGCCGGCTTTCCTCCAGGTAGCGCAATTCGGGCAGGATCAGGCCGACACCGAACACGCGCTCCTCCGGAAACATCACTCCGGCGTCGATCACGATCGCGCTCTGCTCGCACTCCACCACCATCAGGTTGAGCCCGATTTCACCGAGCCCACCCAACGGAACGATCCGCACCGAAGCTGACCTGGGAGACGTCATCAGAATCGCAACCCTACCCCGCCGCAGCCTTCCAATTATATAAAGCCACCCGAACCTGCGAAAGCACGCCCGCTTCCGCCTCTCAACGCGCTTTCCTGTGTACAAGCGACGGGCGCCCTGTCCATAGGCGCGAGAGGGTTCGCTTGCGTTGCCGCCCGGCGCGGTCTACCGTTTTTAATTAGAGAGGTAGCATCGAAATGTCGGTTAACAAGGCGATTCTGGTTGGAAACCTGGGGCGCGACCCCGAGGTGCGCTACCTTCCCTCCGGTCAAACCAAGGCGAGCTTCAGCATCGCGACCACCGAGTCCTTCAACGATCGCAGCGGGCAGAAGCAGGAACGGACCGAGTGGCACAATATCGTCGTATGGGGCAAACTCGCCGAAGTTTGCGGCCAGTACCTCAAGAAGGGTCGCCAGGTCTACGTCGAAGGACGGATCTCCAATCGCCAGTATGAAGCCAAGG
>DASPQS010000029.1:0-4957 GCA_035624865.1 Binataceae bacterium (SeqCode)
AGCGGCAAGGCTCGTGGCATGAGCACGAGGTAGTCGTCGAACGCAATGTGATGGCCGCGATGCGCGACGGGGTTCGGCTAGCCGCGGACATTTTTGGTGGCCTATAACGCCGTTCATCACGACCTCGAGCATCCGTCGCACCTGGTGCTTGCGGTGGTCGAAGGGCGGGGGTGATGGTTAAGTTTCACTTTAAGCTTGGGCGACGGGGCCCGCCTTTACTACCCATTCCCCCTCTGTTACGCTGTAAGCTTAATTCAACGAAAAAGGAAAGAAGCTAGACCTGATGCCTTTCGAGGCCGCCCGCAAGCGGGAAATCGTCCAAACCCACGCCAGGAGCGCCAATGACAGCGGCTCGTCGGAGGTTCAGATCGCGCTCTTCACCGCGCGCATCGAATACCTGACCGAGCATCTGAAGTCCCACGCGAAGGACCATCACTCCCGTCGCGGTCTGTTGCGACTGGTCGGCAAGCGCCGCCGCTTGCTCGACTATTTGCATTCCCAGGACTTCGATCGTTACAAGGGGCTCATTGAGAAATTGGGTATACGGAGATAGGCCGTATTTTTTCGGCTTCACGCAGCCCTGCGCCGTCCTGAACCTGAGTGAGGGTCGGCCCGGTAAAATGTATCAGGCAAGAGGCTCCGCGGGTCCCCGCGATGATTAGTGTGCCTCCTCCTCTCCTGCAGGTGTAAGTAAATGTATCGAAAGCTAGAGATCCAGTTTGCCGGCAGGCCGTTGTCGCTTGAGACCGGCCGGCTGGCCAAGCAGGCGCACGGCGCTGTGCTGGCGCAATACGGCGACACAATTGTGCTCGCCACGGTCGTGTCGGCCTACCAGGGCCGCGAGAAAGTCGACTTCCTGCCGCTGACGGTCGACTATCAGGAACGGACCTTCGCCGCCGGGAAAATCCCCGGCGGGTTTTTCAAGCGCGAGGGGCGCCCCTCCGAAAAGGAAATTCTCACTTCCCGGCTGATTGACCGCGCGATGCGTCCGCTGTTTCCCAAAGGCTACGACAAGGAAACCCAGATTGTCGTTACCGTGCTCTCCGCCGATCGGGAAAACGATCCCGACATGTTGTCGCTCATCGCGACTTCCGCCGCGCTCGAGGTTTCCGACATTCCCCACAACGGGCCGGTTGCCGCCGTGCGGATGGGACGCGTCAACGGCAAACTGGTGGTCAATCCGAGCCTGGCGGAGATGGAAGACAGCGACGTCGCAATGGTCGTGGCGGCCAAGCCGGATTCGATTGTGATGCTCGAAGGTGGAGCCGATATCGTCGACGAGGAGGCGGTTCTCGAGGCCCTTTTTGCAGCCCACGAAGAGGTGCGGCCGATTTTCGAACTTCAAGAGGAGCTTCGCCGCCTCGCCGGCAAGCCCAAGCGCGAGTTCACACCCAAGGTGATCGATCCCGTGCTGCTTGCCGCAGTCAAGGATCGGATGAGCGCCGATCTCGAGGCCGCACTTAAGATCAGTGGCAAGAAAGAACGCAACAGTGCCGTCTACGCATTGTCGGATCGGGTGGTGGAGGAACTTGAGCCGCGCTTTCCGGAACGCTCGGCCGAACTGGCAGAGGCATGCGAAAAGGTGCTGCGCGACCGCGTCCGCCGAGTCATCCTAGAACAGGATCGCCGCATCGACGACCGCAGTTCAACCGAGATCCGTTCACTCAGCGCCCAGGTTCAGGTGCTGCCGCGTACCCACGGTTCCGCAATCTTCACCCGCGGCGAGACCCAAGCGCTCGCCACGGTCACTCTCGGCACGTCGGCCGACGAACAGAAGATCGACGCGCTGATGGGCGAGCGCTACAAGAAATTCATGTTGCATTATAACTTCCCGCCGTTCTCTACCGGCGAGGTCAAGTTTCTGCGCGGCCCGTCGCGGCGCGAGATCGGCCACGGAGCGCTCGCCGAGCGTGCGCTTGCTCCCGTGCTGCCGCCCGAGGAGGAATTTCCGTACACGATCCGCGTCGTTTCCGAGGTCCTTGAGTCCAATGGCAGCTCCTCGATGGCGACCGTATGCGGCGGCAGCCTCGCGCTGTTCGATGCCGGTGTGCCGGTCAAGGCGGCGGTCGCCGGTGTCGCGATGGGTCTGGTCAAGGAGGGTGAGCAAGTACGGGTGCTTACCGATATCCTTGGCGACGAGGACCATCTGGGCGACATGGACTTCAAGGTCGCAGGCACCGCCGAAGGCATTACTGCGATCCAGATGGACAACAAGGTCGGTGGAGTCACCCGTGACGTGATGCGCCAGGCTTTGCACCAGGCGCGCGACGCGCGCCTGTTTGTTTTGAGCGTGATGCAGAAGGCGCTCGAGGAACCGCGCAAGGAAGTCTCGACGTATGCTCCGCGAATCGTAACGCTACGCATCAAGCCTGATAAGATTCGCGATGTTATCGGCCCCGGCGGAAAAGTCATCCGTGGCTTGGTCGAAGAGACTGGCTGCAAGATCGACATCGAAGATGACGGTACTGTGTTGATTGCTTCCGCCGACGCGGCCGCGATGGAGAAAGCGATAAACTCTATCCAGGCGATTACCGCCGAGCCTGAAGTCGGACGCATCTACCGCGGCAAGGTTCGGAAAATCGTCGAGTTTGGTGCCTTTGTTGAAATCCTCCCGGGTACCGACGGACTTCTTCACATCTCCCAGCTCGCCAAGGAGCGTGTCCGCAGGGTCGAAGACGTGGTGCATGAGGGGGACGAAGTAATGGTCAAGGTCCTTGACGTCGATCGCAGTGGCAAAATCCGCCTCTCGCTTCGCGAGGCGCAGGAAGAACTCGAGCAGAAGGGTAAATAGCGGGTCTCGAGGAGGCTGGCTCTTTACCATGGCCCGCTCCTGTGCAGCTCGTGCCTAAACCAGTTTCTCAATTGTCCGACAGCGCGGCCATGGTGAAAAAGAGCGTCCTATCCAACGGAGTTCGAGTCCTGACCGAAACGATGCCACAAGTGGTGTCGGCGACGATCGGGATTTGGGTCGAAAACGGTTCGCGCTACGAGGAACCCCGTCAAAACGGGGTCTCGCACTTCATCGAGCATCTGCTCTTTAAAGGCACCAAAAAGCGCACTGCCGCGCAAATCGCCGAAGAAGTCGACGCCGTTGGCGGCGTACTCAACGCTTTCACCGGCAAGGAATACACATGTTACTACGCCAAGGTTCTTGGCGAGGACCTGGCAATGGCCACCGACCTGCTTGCCGATCTTTTCCTCGAATCGGTCTTCGATCCCGCCGAGATCGATCGCGAGCGTCAGGTCGTATTGCAGGAGATCTCGCAGGCCGAGGATACGCCCGACGATTTCATCCACGATCTCTTCAATCTGCACTTCTGGCGCGGTCATCCGCTGGCGTTGCCAATCTTCGGCTCGGTCGAAACCGTCAAGGCGATCAATCGGGAGGCCTTGATGGAGTTGATGGCCGAGCGTTACCGGGCGGCCCGCGTGTTCGTTGCCGCTGCCGGCGCCATCGACCACAATCGCCTGGTCGCCGATTGCGAGCGACTGTTCACCTCGGTCCAGCGCGACGGCAACCTCGATCCTATCAGCCCGCCGCGCGAGAGCGTGATGGTACTGAACTATCCCAAGAAGTTGGAGCAGGCTCACCTCTGTATCGGCGGACCCGGGATCAGCCAGGTCGCACCCTTGCGCTATGCCGCCTATGTGATGAATACCGCGCTGGGTGGCGGGATGTCGTCGCGGCTGTTCCAGGAAGTGCGCGAGAAGCGCGGACGAGTGTACAGCATCTATTCGTTCCTCTCCGCCTTCCTTGATTGCGGTTACTTCGCGATCTATGCGGGTACCAGCCCCGAATGGGTCGACGAGGTGATCGAGGTGACCCTGGGTGAAGTCGCGAAGCTCCGCCGTTCGGGGATCAAGCCGGCAGAACTCGAACGCGCCAAAAGCCAGCTCAAGGGAAACATGCTGCTCGGGATGGAATCGACCGACAGTCGCATGAACCGCCTGGCCCGCAACGAGATCTACTTCAAACGCGATATTCCGCTCGAGGAACTGGCCCGCGAGATCGAGAAAGTGACAAACGACCAGATCGTCGAACTGGCTTCCACCTGTTTCCAGCCGGATCGGATGGGGATGGTGCTGTTGGGTGACCTTAAAGGGCGCGAACTCGGCCCCGAAATCTGGTCGCCGCTCGGCTGAGAGGAAAGTGAACCCGCGGCGCCTCGCGCCGCTCGCTCGCCGCACGTAATCGTGTCGTGAAAGTTGCGCCACGGGCGGTATTCACCTACTGATCCCTCAAGTGGCCGCGCGCAAGCAAACCCTCGCAAAAAAGACCGATCACGCACCAACCGAGGTTGTGGTCAGAGTTCGCCACGTCGGCAGAAGCCGGAAGCGCGAACCCAGGGCGAGCATGGCGAACCAGGTGCGGGTGTCTTCGCCGCCGCCCGAGCTCCGCTATCAAACTCCGCAATCCGCCGGCTTTGATCTGACCGCGGATATCCCTGAACCGGTCGCCTTAGTGCCCCTTCAGCGCAAGGCGATTCCCACGGGGATCGCTCTTGAGATACCGCCAGGCTTTGAAGGCCAGGTGCGGCCCCGGAGCGGTCGGGCGCTCAAGGAGGGCGTTACCCTCATCAATTCGCCGGGAACGATTGACGCCGACTATCGCGGGGAAATCAAAGTTCTCCTTTTGAATCTTGGAGAACGCCCAGTTACGATCAAACCCGGAGAGCGAATCGCGCAGCTTGTGATCGCACCGGTAGTCTACGCGCGCTTGGTGGAAGTTTCACGGCTCAGGCGAAGTTTACGCGGAGCGGGAGGATTCGGCCATACAGGACGCTAAGCACACCGAACAGGAGCAAGCGCTGCTCGCGGTGAGTCCGGTGGACGGACGCTACCGTTCACGCACACGCGCACTGGCGAATTATTTCAGCGAGTATGCGCTGATTCGCTATCGTCTCCGGGTCGAGGTCGAATGGTATTTGGCGCTGGCTGCGAATCCTGCCATCGACGC
>DASPQS010000030.1:0-2785 GCA_035624865.1 Binataceae bacterium (SeqCode)
TGATCACGCTGATGCCAGCGTGGTCACGACACTGGTGATGAGCCCGTTGATTCCGCCTTCGAGGCCGACGTATGCCGTGTAACCGGCAACCGCGATCGCAGCGAGGATCAGCACGTACTCGGTCATCGTCTGACCTCGCACCCGACGTGCTGATCGTCTTTGTGAGCGGCTCGCGCAGCTCTGCTCCATCGGTTCTCCTTTCCATTTCGCAATATCAATTAGTTAACACAGCCTCATATGCGCCATATCCGCATCCTGCCGAGCTCGGAGTGCTCCCCGGCGAGACCTGCTGGATGAAAGTCGCTTGAATGCCGAGATCGTCATCGACGCCCAGCAGCCACAGAACGGCGAATCCTTTGACCGCGACACTCGACTTGCCGTTGGCGCCGGTAAAATCGCAGATTGGCACGGTGACTGCGCGAGGATCGTCAAGCGTGTGATTCGAGCAGCTGGCTGACGGATAACGGCTGGCGCCGCACTGGATACGATTGTCGAAGCTGCTCCTGACCGGCCCGGTCATCTTGCCGGGCTCGGTGTCCACGCAATCGCCAACGTGGACCCTGCACGAGTAGCCATTAGTCACGTTATTGGAAAAATTGTTGGCCCCGTTCCCTCCCAGAGCCAAGGCGCCCCAGTTACCCGGACCGAGACCGTGTTCCCCACATCCGTGGCCGTTGCCGTGCATCAGCGTCACGGTCTGCCCGTAGCTGTAAGTCGTTTGTGAATCGATTCCGACCGGAAGAATGTTGACCGCGGAACCGGCGCACTCCAGGGTGGAAGTCGCAGTGACCACGATTGGACTTTGCATCAGTCCCAGCATTTTTCCGAAATAGAAGGGCACGTTGCGCGACAGTTGGATGGTCACTGCCTGGTTGCTGTTGTTAACCAGCGTCGAAACTATTTCGATTGTCTTTATTCCGTTGGTTTGCGCGTAGGCGGTCGCGTTCGAGATCGCCTGGCTCGGATTTCCAGGAGGCGCGCTCGCGCCTGCCAGCACGGCGGCATCGGCCGCGCTGTGCATCTGAGCCCAGTTGTAATAGAAGACTGACATGTCGACGCCGAGCGCGGCGACTCCGAGTAAAAGCGGCAGCAACAACGCGATTAGCACGGCCATTTGGCCGCGCAATGCATGTCGCCCGTTTCGCCTGCGCCTCGCATACCTGTCCGCCCTGGTTTCGTTGCTGATTCGGCGCGACTCGCTTGAGGTGTTTGATCCAAAGGTCGCCATATCTCTGCGACAATCCGCCAGAGACGCGCCATTAACACGCGCCCGCGGATTGATACGGGCAACGACCACAGCAGGTCGCGTGCCACTTGTTTTGTCGGGCTTTGATTCGCCTTTGGAGCGAATCAGCGGGCGGCGCTCGATGCGTGATGCGGAAGCGAACCGGTCGTGTCCCGTCGCGGGACAGGCACTATACGGCTCGCCTTCTTCGAGCGCGGAGGGGAATTTGATTCGT
This sequence comes from Binataceae bacterium (SeqCode), assembly GCA_035624865.1. Lineage (GTDB taxonomy): Bacteria > Desulfobacterota > Binatia > Binatales > Binataceae > JASHZA01. Next base: position 1,461 of record DASPQS010000030.1, read on the forward strand.
CGCTACAGATTCGGCTCGCTCATAAGGCAAATCAAGTCTTGCGCCTCGTCATGAAACCTACAAAGCTGTAATTAGTCCAACCGTTCTCAGTGAGTAGTGCCTGAGTATGTCTGAGCCGATCTCCATGAGTCGGGAGCCGCGGCATCGCGATTGGGGCTGCCTCCCCGACCGACGGAATTTTCCATCGCAGGCCCCAATATCCCGGCTGATCGCTATCGCAGCGGGATTCGCGCTGTTTGTCGCGGGATGCGCTCCGGCCGCCCTGCGATCGACGCGCAATTACATCGCGGAGGGCAACTATCCGGCAGCGCACGACCAGGCCGCCGAATTGTTGGCGCATCCCGAGACTCTGAGAGCCGACGAATTGCGTGAGGCCAGGGACGCACTGTGCACGAGCGAGTTTATGATCGGCTCGCCGCGATTCACCGCCTCCGCGCAATATCGAACCTGCGCGGAAGCCGCCGCGATGCCCGGCTCGACAAGCGCCGAGTTCGCCCGACGCGTCGAATCGCGGATGCTTGAGACGGCCGCGGCTCGCGTCGAGACGGCGCTGAATGCTGGAGACCTGGCCGAAGCCGAACAGGCCGCCATCGATTATCGCAATATCTCCGGCCACGATCCCGCCCAACTCGCGAAGTGGTCGCACGCGATGTGGCAGCTCGTCGCCAAACAGGATCCTTCGAACAAAAAGCAAGCGCATCTCTCCTCGGCAATCGCAGAGCTGCGCCGTCGCAACCCCGGGGCGCGCGCGATGGATCAGAAGCAATTCGTACGATGGGTCGCCGGACGCGGGGCGGTCGACGGGAAGCCCTTCTTGACCGACGTCGCGCTCGACGGCGACGAGCTCAAGCTCGCGGTACCCTCATCGCGTATCGGCACGGCGGCGCTCAGTCTCGATCGCTTCGCCGCCATCGAGGACGCGATGATCGCGCGATGCGGATGCGACGCGAAGACCAATGTAGCCGATGCGGAAACCCACTTTCCGCTCTATCTGGTGCGGCTCAGGGGCGATACCGGCCAATCGGAGGTGCTGGTGCTCCCGCGCTGAACGACCGTCGACGCGCATCCATGCGCCTCATACGTCGCGGCGGGTTCATTTCCGTTGCATCGATTCGAGATAGTCGACAACGCGGTTGATGCGGGCTTTAACCGCGGCTTCGCTTTCCGGCGTAAATTCCTTTCCCGGCTCCTGCATCGTCACGCCCCAAAACGGCATCATCAGCCGTTCATGCGAAGCGATTTTCCTGCGACCGTCGATAGATTCCGTCGCGGCGTCTCTCGGAAAAACACCGCCATTGTTCCTGCTGAGCAGCGTTAGATCGGGG